>CAIOSF010000115.1 GCA_903860855.1 uncultured Alphaproteobacteria bacterium
GTTCATGACTGTCATGATATGGTGGTTTTGATGTCATTTTTATTTGCCAATCTTTCAATATAATTTTCTGCAGAGGTATCAAGGAAAAGAATACAATATCACAATCACAACGACATGCTATTGCTCATAAGCTCAGCAACACCAGACCAATCGCACTTCATACTAATTACTTATGTATCAAATTTTTAGAATCTTGGTAGCGAAGGAGGGACTCGAACCCCCGACATGCGGATTATGATTCCGCTGCTCTAACCGGCTGAGCTACTTCGCCCCGATATTTTGGGATACTAACAATAAAATCAGCTAAAGGCAAGGCGATTTATTGCCAATTAGCTAGAGGAGGATGTTTCCTAACTTGCGTAAAATCTGGAAAAAATGGTATGATTACCCTCTAAGAAATTTGCGATATATGTAAATTCTTATGGTTATGACCGAGTCATTGTGTTCTCGTCATTTTCTTACTTTTGCCATTTTTTTTCTACAAAATGATATGATCAAGTTGTATGTAGCTTCGATTTAACGTGCGTTGACGATATAGCTACCAGACTTCTTAATCATCTCTGATGAAATCAACTTTGTGGTTTCTGAGCAATATTCTGGGTTATCTCTCATATTAACGACAACTTTCACTGGTTTGTCGCGGCATATTTGTTTATAGAGTTCTATGTATTTTTTATCATTTTGCGTGAAATTTGTTATAAGTACTGAGTCATTTGATATAGAGCCATTCAATTGCGAATCATCATAATGGCCACTTTCTATCTTTCCTTCGATAAAACATAATTTATCATCGCAATTTGTTAATTTTTTGCCAACTAAACTAATCTGAGAAAAATTGTGTTTTCCCAATTTTTGCTCCCATACCCTACGAGTATGTTTATTTTTTTGCCTTGATGATCATAGTAACTGACCATTATTATTTATCGCGAATATTGGATCACCAATAATCGCAATTGACAGAGTATTTGTCATAAATGTTAGAGTAATTGAAGTTACTACCATAGATATCCCTACTATCTTTGCCACCATACCAAGCTCTATTTTTAAATCTAGCTTCCTTAAAGATCCGATCGTTTTTATATTTAAACTTTGTTGCAGAAAAAGAGGTGTGTAAGTGAGGGCTCCAACGCCTATAGCCAAGAGAAACCAGCTGATTACAGGTGGGGTGGGGGTATACATAGAAGCCCATGGTAGCATTGCTGTATAATGGGATATATCGATAAAAACCTTAATTGCATACTTTAAGATAAAAGCAGGTATCCATTCGAGGCCAGTGGGCATAAGCAATATTGCGATAATTCCTATCGGCATAATGATGAAATCGGTCAAAGGTACGCAAATAAGGTTTGTCAGTACGCCATAAGGAGCGAAGTTATTGAAATGGTATGCTATAAAAGGCGCTGTGGCCAAACCTGCGAATATTGAGGCAAATACCAGGCTATACATATATCGTAAGATATTGCCTAGACTTCCTTCGCCTCCCTTACCGCCACTACCAAGACGAGAAAAACTATAGCGCCATAAAGTGATCAAGGCTGCGCAAGCAGCGAATGACATCTGTAAGCTTGGATTAAATAGCATTTCTGGCATCATAATAAGCAAAACTGTCGCTGCTACAGCTAAGGCTTGCCAAGAATTATGACGTATACTATGGATGAACTGACAACGGCTCTTTGTCCTGATATAGGCATTCCACTAAGTACAAGGTAGCCACAGCTCGCTGCTATTGCAAGCAAGTGCATATTTTCGCCAGTCACAGTAGAGGTATATTGATGGATAGAGCATAGCTATGCTGACAAAGAATAGGTGTGCCAATAAAAACACCATACTTCCTATGATCACAATGTGCATACCTGATATGGCGATTAGGTGAGCTGTGCCAGCGATCCCGACTGCATCGTAGTCTTTAGTTGGTATGGATGAGCTTTCGCCAACCAGCATTCCAGCCGCTATATCACCATAGGGTGATGGCATGAGTATCTATTAGCCTTTGTGCGATGATTTTTCTCAAAGGCTGTGGCTCTGAGGATGAATCAATAACTTTCACCCTGCCTGTAGCATAACCGATGGCGCTTAGTCCCTTGAAGTAGCTATGCTGAGCAAAATCAAAGCTATTTGGGAGGGGGTAGGGGGATGAGCGCTGCTCTGACCAGTACTTTATCACCAATCCTAACGTTAGGATTGGATTTTGATGTTATTCTCATTCTAACATTCTCATAATTAGTTTCTTCTCCTGTTTGATTGGAGACCTTGGTATAGTTATCCAAGAGCCAGCCATATGTTTCAGAATTTGCCAGCCAAGTTCTGGTGTTAAACTTGATATTTAGAGATTTTGAGCTGAAATTATGTGAATTGGATGGTTTGAGTTTTTCGAGATCATTTAGATATAATCTTGTGTTACCGTTCGTATAGTCTATGTCATAAATTCTTGCTATCACATTCACCTCATTGATTTTCTCCTCCAATACTGGATGTTGCATCGATATATCCCTATATAACGATGCGGTATACCCAAGGATAACAAAAAAGATTGAGATTTCTAGGCGGATCAGCGGAGGGAGCGAAAAAGCCGTATTGGTATTATACCCTGCTCGTTTTTGGTACAATTGAGAGCAAAGCCAGATGATCCCCAATTGGGTTATACAAATAAGAAACAACCAATCAAAACTAACTTTCTTGCAGAAAGTGCAGTTGTAGCTAAAATAAATGTAGATACCTACAGCTATATATATCGGAAATAACAAATGGATACCTTCATTGCTTTTTAGGGCTTCTTCTTATATATTAACCACCGTGCTTTATTGCAAGTGCAAAGGAAGGATGGCCGAGCGGTCGAAGGCGCGCGCTTGGAAAGCGCGTTTACCCTGATGAAGGGTAACAAGGGTTCGAATCCCTTTCCTTCCGCCAAGTCTTATAAGTTAACGCCGGGTACTGTGTCGCATTCTCACTCACCTATTGTTAATAGGCTTCGTGTCGTCGCTCCTGGTACCGAACATTAACTTAGTCGACTAATACGTAACACTTAATCGACTGATGCTGATAGGTGTGTTGAATTTATAAGAAAATTAATGACAGGGTCCATGGGTAATGCAGAGGAGCAATTAGTAGAGAAAGCAGTAAGTAATACCACAGGAAAGCCAGACTGGCTAAGAGTTAAAGCTCCTATGGGTGATCAAGTATCTCAAACAAGTAGTATAGTAAAGAAATATGGTCTCAGCACTGTGTGTGAGGAAGCTGCCTGCCCAAACATAGGTGAGTGTTGGAAGCAAAAGCACGCGACTTTCATGATTCTTGGTAGTGTTTGTACCAGAGCATGTGCCTTTTGTAATGTGAAGACTGGTAGGCCTGACCAGGTTGATCCTCATGAACCAGAAAAAGTTGCTCAAGCTGTACGAGAGCTAGGATTGGAGCATATTGTCATTACTTCGGTTGATAGAGATGATATGGACGATGGGGGGGCAGCTCATTTTGCTTTTTGTATAGAGGCAATAAGAAAAGCATCGCCCAGTGTGACGATAGAAGTGCTGACGCCAGATTTCCTCCGTAAAGATGGTGCGGTTGAAAAAGTTGTCGCTGCCCGACCTGATGTTTATAATCACAATATTGAGACCGTGCCTTCTTTATACCGCAGTATTCGGCCAGGTGCTCGCTATTTTCATTCTTTAAATCTGCTATATCGAGTTAAGGAGCTGAACAGCACCATGCTTGGTAGTGGGGCAATGTTGAATGGGAAAATTTTTACAAAATCTGGCATTATGGTCGGCTTGGGCGAGTCTGAAGAAGAGATAATTCAGGTAATGGATGATTTAAGGGCAGCGAAGGTTGATTTTATGACTATAGGTCAATATTTGCAGCCCACACCAAAGCATGCGACCCTTGTTAGATATGTTACTCCAGCCGAGTTCGATTATTATGATCAAGTGGCGAGGAACAAGGGGTTCTCTATGGTATCATCAAGTCCATTAACCAGATCGTCTTATCATGCTGGCAGTGATTTCAAGAAGCTGAGAGAGGCTGATGCTCTTTTGACTTCGAGTTGAGGGCAGTGTAGGAATTTGCTTATTTAAACTTGAGCAAAAATACCGCGTTTCCAAAGGAGTCCATTTATTAAATAATACATTATTAATCAGGAGAATAATGAGTATCATGATGCGTGCGACCACTTTATCATTTTCAGCAAATACCTCAGGAGAGAATGATGCTATAGTGTAAAAGCAAAGAAGTAGAAGCCAGATACTATATTTATGAGATCTTTTAAAAAGTAGAGAGAATATATAAGAAATCACTAAAGCCCCATATATATGGAGGTAAGAATAGAAAGACAA
>CAIOSF010000116.1 GCA_903860855.1 uncultured Alphaproteobacteria bacterium
GACGAGTGAAGCAGCAGTAGTTAAAAGCGGGAACTGGTATTACCTCAATTTCTTGGTAAACCGTAGTATAAGATCATCATCAAGTGACACGGTGCTACCAGGCACTAGACGCTGACCATCATAGGTTACCACCCTTGCCATCAGGGATATAACCTCGCTTAATGTAAAGCCTTTGAGCTGGGCCATAATCTTCATAGAGGCCGACACCAATTCCGACAATATCACCTTTTGTCGCCACCTCTTTTTCAGCGATCTCAAGTAGCCTAGACAATGTAGGCGAAGCTACAGCCCTGAGCCTTGCCGAATTCAAAGGCATGCTCCATGAGGTGATTACCATAACCCCGTCCTCGATAATCCTTTTCAATGACAAGGTATTTGATATAGAGCTGTCCCCAACACATCATCACGACCATATGGCCAAACTTCAAGTTTTTTTTGTAAATCAAATGAGTTTTTGATAAGAGCCCATTTTAAAGCCGCTCTATTCAATCTTAATTCAATATTTACAGCTTTAAACCATTTTTTCCAATTCCGATAGGATATGATCTATCAATTCACGAATACCAGAGCATTGATTCGGCCGATTTTGAGGATCGCTTCTCACAAGACAATCGAGCAAGGACAGCAAATTCAGCATATGAACGGTAATGCGCCAATTTTCCGGCAGAGCAACGCAATATTGGTCTCTAAATTTACTTACTATACTCTGCCCTTTCTTGCTTTTGCTTAATAAACCCTGGAGGAATGCCTCTTCAAATATGGATGGCATCCTGTGGGCATATCTAAGCATATTCGCTACATCACATAATACTGATCCGGAAAAAGAAAATTCCCAATCCAAGATGCCAGTAATTTTCCAGATACCATAAACCTCTTGAACGATGATATTAGCTAGATCAAAGTCAGCATGGACAAGATTTTTTTCATCTTCATCTGGAAATAGAGAGCCATATAACTCAAGGTAGTGACTAATCTTATAAATCCTCTCCTGAGTTAATTGTGATAATACTATCTCATTTTTTAAGCACTCATTAGCAAAAATTAGATAATCCCCCAGATGATTCGTTGACCAGAGCATCGGATGTAATAACATTAAGGTCTTTATCAAAGAACCCAGCCCTGGGAAAGGTATGTACCGTCGTGATATTTGCTAGCATCATTCCAACCTCATACATAATCGCAGCAATATCGTGGGGTAAGTCCCCAAGCAATAGATCGCGTAGAGTAATCCCTGGCATGAATTCCGTAATGGCAAAGCGATAACCATCCAAATCACCGATATAGTGAGTTAGGGGCGCTGGTACCCTCAGTTCCATAGTAGTTTGCCTTAGAATGGAGCCTATCTTTTGTTCGCGGTATGCTGCATCCTTGTCTCGAAGATAAATGCGTAGAATCATCAAGGAAAACTTGGCACTATCAAGATCATCACCACCTTCAAGGTAGATTTTGATATTAAGATTAGCACAACCACCAGTGACCATAGCGTGTGATATCAGTTTTTGATTTGGCAAAGCAAGATGCACCATTCGCTCTACCGCACCTTCTGGCAATTGATGCTGTGTTGCTGCTTTTTCCCAGTTTTGCTTGAATGTCATATAGCTGATTGTTATGTTATACCAGTTTCCAAATACATTTGGAAACTGGTATAAGTCAATTAATCATAGAAGACTATAAGGCCATTCTCAAAAATATACAGCTCGAGTCCATAGCATAGCCATACCGTTCAAAATCAACAAGATATCCTAATTTCTCGTAGAACTGGCGAGCATCCTGAAAACTCATCGTCGCAACCGTTGCCATTATGCATCCGACTGCACTACCATAATCATGGACTTGTTCCATAAGCTTTCGGCCTAAACCTTGCTTACGATCATCAGGATGAACCCAAAGCTGATCGGTATAAATAGCACCAAAAACAATGGATCCA
>CAIOSF010000117.1 GCA_903860855.1 uncultured Alphaproteobacteria bacterium
TACCATGGTGGATCAGAAAAACTTCGGAAGTATCTTAATCTATTCTCTCTTTTCAACATTCATCAATGCTTTTCTAAAAGATATATGGAGAGTGCCGCTGAAACCAGGAGTTGGAAATCAATATTGGTACTCATATCCAAGTGGTCATACCCAATTCGCCATAGTGCTTTGTTGTTGTTTAGCGATAGCAACAAGAAGTTGGAAATTGCTAGTCATTCTATTGCTGCTTATTATTGCTTTCTGTGTATCCATAGTTGATCATGGATTCCACGATTGGGATGATGTACTTGGGGCTATAGTGCCAGGATTAGCCATGAGTGTAGTATTTTTAGCTCTTTCTTACTCTTCATGGTATCAAAGCGGAAAATTCTACTATTTTGGAGCCATAATGATGGCGATTGAGTTTGTTATTTTATGTAATCTTCAACAATTGTCATGCAATAGTGCTTATTGTAAATTCGATTGGCTGTGGATCAGCTGGGGTTTTTCATTGGGACTGTTGGTTTCCTGGATGATAGCGATCAATATGCAAGCAGATCATAATGTGCTAAGGCATCCGAAGTCCAACCATGCGATGGACTTGAATGAAGAGGTGATGTATAAGCATCTTTCGAAAAACACAATAGTTGATAAGGGAACCTCAGCTGATAGGAGGCTTTCACGTGGGTTGGTTCGTGGACTCAACTCTGCCAACGCCACATACCAAGCAATTTTCTCCAAAGACTTTTGGTATACTACTTCCTTACATAGTATTTTTCAAAATAATTCCACTATTGCAGCAATCACCAAAACTTCTGTTATAATTGCTCTGGTAACCTGTCTAAATCTTGGAGCAAAAGGACTTAGATCTTATTTTCTAATATTTACTCATATAGAAACTGTAATAGCCTTTGCTATAGGGATGGCCGCAACGGGTGTTGCAATTCTGGCAAGGAGATTTGGAGATATTAATACCAAATCTCTCTTTTAACCATTGCGATTCACTCAAGTTTGCGTGCCCATTACAGCAACGATAAACCTAAGGTCTTTGCTCTAAATTCACTGGATTTGATGGTTGGATATTGCCTTGTATGATATTTGTAAGCTCATTTCCCACGTTACCTATATCCTTTCCATTGTTGAGAGTGCTCGTTACAACTTCGTTAGGACTTTGTAGATCAGGCAATTTGTTAATGGCTATGATCCTAGCTTGAATTATTTTTGTAATATAGTACATACCAGCTATAATAAGAGTGGTAGTAGCGCTTGGATTTGCCTCTGCCGTTCCTATTTCATCCGCTATGACCTGATTTATATAGGGAGTCGCCGCCAGTATTCCTAGCTGTGTCATCGATCCCATCAATTTAAATGGTTTGAATCCTTTAAGTGCCCCTCCTGCTACAGTATAATAATCTCCATATGAGTGAGATAATACTACAGTTCCAGCTATTAATAAGCTTTCCAAAGTATATGCTATAGGTAGTGCATAATTATTCTCCCTAAGGGCCAGAGGGCTACTTGAATTAGTCGCATCGCTAGAGCTAATAGTTGTATTATTGAAGACAGTACTATTTAGGCTGGTAGTATTTTCATTCAGTGCCCTTTTGTTTAAATGGAGTTCACTATCGTTATAGTCATGATCGGCAGGGTTGAAGTTATTTGCGGTTGCATTAGTCTCAACTACATTATCAGGAGCATTTGCTGCATTCATTTCGTGGTCTTGATAGGCATAATTGCCATTATTATCTAATTGATACTTTTCGTAGAAGTGTAAAAAATCCATGATATTATCTACCATAATGATGTTTATCTTCATATAGTAGCTTATTGTAGGAGAATTTATCAACTTATAATAGTGTGTTTTGACTAAAACAAGGAATGGCTTAGAAGGAGTAGGTTCATCTAGTCCTATGCTTCCTTTCCTTTACCATATCTGACAGCAAAATCTAGGTTGATACAAAAACTAAAGTATCTATTATATGAAGCACATTAATACCAATACATTTGCGGTATACATTGTTTTCTTCTCTTAGCGATAATATTCAAAAAATCTTCCGAAAACTAAAAGGTAAAGGAGTGCTTTCAGAGACTGATGTGGATGCGGCAATGAGGGAGATTCGTATTGCTCTGCTGGAAGCTGATGTAGCTCTGCCCGTTGCTAGAGATTTCATTGCCAATGTTAGGATTAAGGCCATGGGTGTCGAGGTTCTTCGTAGTATATCGCCTGGCCAAATGGTGATTAAGATAGTGCATGATGAGCTTGTACAGTTATTGGAGCAGGATAATGGAGATTTTATCGACCTTAGATCATGTCCATCTGTTATGATCTTAGTTGGTTTGCAAGGTTCAGGTAAAACCACCAGTTGTGCGAAATTGGCTACGAGAATTCGCAATAAACATAAGAAGAAGGTGTTGCTTGTATCAACCGATATATATCGCCCGGCAGCTCAGCTACAGCTTGAGAGCCTAGCTAAGCAGGTTGGTATTGATAGTTTACCTATTGTGGCGAAAGAAGAGCCTTTAGATATTGCAAAAAGGGCTATGTCTTATGCGACTGGTATAGGAGCTGAGGTTATAATAATCGATACAGCCGGCCGCTTACAAACTGATGATAAATTAATGCAAGAGTTATGTGATCTCCGATCTTTGTTGAAACCATCAGAGATTTTACTTGTTAGTGATGCAATGATAGGGCAGGAATCAATCAATGTTGCCCGTGCTTTTAAACAATGTTTGGGTGATATAACGGGTATTATATTGACTCGTGTGGATGGTGATACCCGTGGTGGTGTTGCTCTAAGTATGAAGGATATACTAGGCTGTCCAATCAAATTTATGGGGGTGGGCGAGAAAATTAGTGAGCTTGAAGAATTTCATGGTGAGCGGATAGCATCGCGCATACTCGGTATGGGAGATGTTGTTTCTTTGGTTGAGAAGGCGAGCCAGACTATCAGCAGCGAAGAAGCCGATAAGATGATGCAAAAAATACAA
>CAIOSF010000118.1 GCA_903860855.1 uncultured Alphaproteobacteria bacterium
ATTCCTTTTGCTGTCTGGTAATATTATCATTATAAGACATGGTTGGGGGCTCAATGTTTGGGAATGGTTAATCTAAATAAATCTAGGGCCTGTCATCACTTAAAATCATAAAAAAGCACGATGAAAAATCAAATAGACACATGAGAATTTAAAAATGTGTAGAGTCATTGGTCATCCTGAACTCAATGGACAAGCCGAAGGCAAATGCAATAGACAAACAAAGTGAAGTCAAACGGGTTCAGGATGATGGTGCCGGGATTTTGCCGGCTTATATTGACGATGGGCCCTAAGCAGATGTTATAATATTTTGAATTATAATGTTTAAATTTTTATAATTTCAACTAATAAATATACAAATACTAAGTTAACCTACTTTTAGATAAGAGCTCAAGAAGCATGGCCACATTAAGTATGGTTCACATTATCCATTGCCATTTGAAATTCTATTCAATCCCGCCAGCGTTTATGGAGCCAAAACCATTGTTCTTTGTTGGTTGTTATCCATTCCTCAAGAATGAGATGTATTTTTTTCATAACACTCACAGGAGAATCAGTGGGCTCAATGTTTACAGCCCGTGATACAAACTCAAATCCTATACCGCTAGATCGTATGCTTTTCAAGTGAGTATCATATACTCTGCGTGCCATCACCATAGTAATTGGTAGATTATATTTTATAGCCATGTTGGCTGGGGCACTTATAGTCATGGTTTCATGCCCAAAGAAAGGAAGAGAAATCCCTGCATCATGTCTTTGATCCACTAGCATACCTAGGCTCTTTCCATCTTTTATACCTCGTATTATCTCTTTGAGATTTGATGTTCCTTTGGCCACTAACTCCACGCCATTTATCAGCCTAGTGCGGTTAATAAGCCAATTGATCATGGGGTTGTTCATTGGTCTGTAGACAAAAATTGGCTTGATATTATAATATTTCATGAGTCTGCTATTTAATTCCCAGTTACCAAGATGACCGGAGATCAAAATTACTTGTGAATTTGCCAGAGTTTTTGGAAGTGTTACGAACTTTACTAACTCTGCGTCACTCATTCTGTGCCAATGGGGTAATTCACCTACTATCCTACCAAGATGATTCCACATTCTCTTGATGATAGTCTTTTTTTCTGCGGCGCTAGTATCAGGAAAACATTTTGTTATATTTGCTTCGGCTACCTGATTTACTTTTAGAACAGGGCCAATAAAGGTAAATAACCTTCCCATGATACAAGATGATGTTGATATTGGTAAAAGAGCCAGCAATGCATATATTGGCAAGGCAATGGCCGCTTCGAGGATATATCTGCAAAATTTGATGGATTTTCTTATAGTTTTGTTCACATTTTTAACTGTGTATCAACTGAGTGTATCTGTATATACTAATCGATGGGAAATTCAAATCCATGTTGGTATTGTATATGATAAGACATGATGTAATTATAATTGGTAGTAGCTATACGGGCTTGTGTTTAGCATCAATATTGGTGAATGCTGGAATTGATGTTGCTCTTGTGACCAATGAGAAGCTAGCTAATAAAGCTCCCTCGAAACAACAATATGCTAGTAGATTATTTGCAATCAATGCCCATGCTTACAGACTACTTACGCAAAAAGCTTTATCTCCAGGTTTTGCCGATCAACTAGGGAAGTGTAGCCAGCCAATTAATCAAATTCGAGTTGTAGATAACAACTCGACTGACAAAATTGATTTTTGGCCTCATGATATTGATCTGGATAATTTTGGTGTGATGATAGATGAGGTTGAGCTAAAAAAATTGTTACTGGATAAGGTGATGGAATTAGCGCAATTGCGGCTCATATCATTATATTTTGATAACGCCTTCGAACGAATTATTCACGATGATAGTAGAAAACCGAGGCAATCCACAGCTGCTGGTAGGTCTACAATATCAATTCGCCTCGTTGACGGCACCATCATGTCAACTATGCTGTTAGTTGGAGCTGATGGTCGTAGCTCAAAAGTGAGAGAAAACTGTGGTATTAGTGTTATCAGAGAAGACTATGGTCAAACTGCTGTGGTTTGTGATATTCATCACCCGACTTGGGATCATAGGGGAATAGCGGTGGAGAAGTTTCGTCCTTCCGGCCCATTTGCTATTCTACCAAAGGTTGGTGGATACAATTCATCATTAGTGTGGACCGAAAAAACTGATGCTGCCTTGGCCTTGCAGGTTCTGTCAATGAATGAAGTTATGGATATTTTATATGATATTCTAGATGGATACCTCGGAGAAGTGAAGGTCACATCAGAAATCTGCCTCTATCCTCTATCTCTGCTGATTGTAAAGATGATTATTGCTAATAGAGTAGCTCTCGTTGGAGATGCGGCCCATGGAATGCATCCGGTGGCTGGTCAAGGGGTCAATCTTGGTCTGAGAGATGTCTCATACTTAGCAGAGCTAATTATTAAGCAATGTGATATAGGATTGGATCCAGGATCGGTGACTATGCTGGCAAAATATGAACATGAAAGGAAATCGGATATTCATTTGATGATGGGAATGACTAACGGAATCGTACGGCTATTTTCTAATGATTTTTTACTTCTAAAAACTGCTAGAAGATCAGCTATGAATATCGTCGATCGCTTGAATTTCTGTAAGAGGTTGTTTACTTCCTATGCTTGCGGTAAAATCTAACATCTTATCCAGTTTAGAATTATACAGAGTCTAGTTCTAAACAACTTACATATTAACAAACCACACATGCACGGTCTATTCAGCTATGTTGACATTATCATTTGGGATAGATTTTTACGATTTATACGATACGAGAGGCTTAAAAAGGCTGGACGAAGTTTTTTTGCAATGGCTTCAAGACAAGGATGCGAATGGGAGCAGCCATGTGGCCACGCCCACTATGTATGACGAGCTTATAAGAAAAAGAGGCTCAGGTGAAGAACTTAGCGATCAGCAATTAATAGATTTGTCCGTCATTCTGGAGGGTTTCCTCGCTGAGCTGTTCGGCATAAAAGATGATCTGACCAAAGCCAACGCTAAGCTGCATGATCTGAGTCAAATTCTACGATGTCGGAAGATGTTTATTCAAAAAATGGTGCTGAGAAGGGAAGTTATAAGTGATAATCGACTTCAAGCAGCCTTAAATACATTAGGTGGTAAGGGACTTTCTGATCCAAGCAATGAGAGAGAGTTTGCGCAATTTGTTTTGCACTGGTTGGATTGTCAAGATGATGAAGCCTTGGACGCAGCAGCCATCTACGGGAATTACCGAATTTTTGGTATTAATTTCAATGGAGCAAATAACAATGAGCAAAAAAAATACAGGGAAAAAAGTATTTTATTTAGCATTCCAGGTAAAGTTGATTATGCAAATTTGATACCAGAGCTTCATAGCAAGGAAAAATGTGGAGCAAATGACGATGGAAGGGCAGGTAGCAGAGAATCATTCTTACCATCTCATCTGCTCCATGGTCGTGATAATTTTGGCTTTTATGATTTAGAAAAAACTCTCGAGCAAGCTCAGAAACAGGCTTCTTACTGCATATATTGCCATAATCGCCAAAAAGATTCATGTGCTCATGGCTTTATAAGCAAAGATACGGGGAAAGCAGTAACCAATCCTCTCGGCATCGAAATGCATGGCTGCCCTCTGAAAGAGAAGATCTCAGAGATGAACTGGCTAAGAGCTAATGGCTACACGATCGCTCCCTTGGTAGTGGCAGCTCTCGATAATCCTATGCTGGCCGCTACAGGTCATCGTATATGCAATGATTGTATGAAAGCATGTATTTATCAAAAACAGGAACCAGTCAATATTCCGATGGTTGAGACTCAAACCCTAGACCAAGTTTTAGCTTTGCCTTGGGGGTTCGAGATTTATAGCCTATTGACTCGGTGGAATCCATTGAACACTAAGCAGCCTTTGCCTTTAGATGATAATAATCGCAAAGTTCTGATTGTTGGTCTTGGTCCGGCTGGCTTCACCCTAGCACACTATCTACTCAATAGCGGAGTGATCGTTGTGGGGATTGATGGAACGAAAATAGAGGGGTTATCACCTGAACTTGTGGGGAGGGGGAGTGGTAGGTTATCTTCTAAATCTAGTGCAGATGGTCTTGACACAATCAAAGGTTGGGACGATGGTAGGTATTTTATACCAATCCGCGATGTCAGCGATTTGTTCGTAAACTTGGCTGATAGGGTACCACAGGGATTCGGTGGGGTTATGGAATATGGCATTACCGTCCGTTGGCAGAAGAATTATCTCACTATCATCAGGTTGTTACTTGAAAGAAGGGAGAATTTCAGATTGTTTGGAGGAGTACGCTTTGGCAGCCAAATTGACTTTGATAATGCTAAAAGCCTGGGGTTTGATCATATTGCCTTGGCCATGGGTGCGGGTAAGCCAAATCTACCAAAGATGGAGAATAACCTAGCAAGAGGAGTCAGAACAGCATCGGATTTTCTCATGGCTCTCCAACTAACTGGGGCCGGAAGGCATGATAGCTTGGCGAATTTACAACTTCGTATGCCAATCGTTGTAATCGGCTCTGGTCTGACCGCTGTTGATACAGCGACTGAAAGCCTTGCTTATTACTGTGTCCAGATTGAGAAATTTCTCCAGCGCTATGAATTTTTGGGAGATAGGATATTCTCTGGTCTAACCGAAGAAGAAAGAGAAATAGCAGAAGAGTTTATTAAGCATGGGAAGGAGCTACGAGCAGTAAAAAGCGTTACAGCGAGTAAATTCGTTGCTCAAAGTACAGACCTTACCAACCGTAATGGTGAGGATGGTAGTGAAAATGGTAAAGGGAGATCTATAGCAGAGCTGCTGAGGAGTTGGGGTGGAGCAACGATACTATACCGAAAATCAATACAATCGTCCCCAGCCTATAGAATCAATCATGAAGAAATGACGAGAGGATTTGAACAAGGGTTTTATTTCGTAGATTCAGCCGTGCCGATTGCTATTGAAACAAATAACTTTGGTCATTGTGTTGGCGTACATTATACTAATGCCGATGGGATCAATGAGCTAGGGGATTCAAAGTTTAACAGCAGAATATTTGCTGGATCAGATGATGCTCTGAGCTCGAAGCAGCATCTTGCAAAATTGAGTTATATCGATGCTAAGGCAGTGATCATAGCAATCGGCACAGAACCGAACACGGCGATAGTGCGGGAGGACGAGTCACTTACTAATGGATTGTTGAAAATGGATAGCAATGGGAAATACTTCGCATTCATTGAGGGGAGGTCCTTCCTGATTCATACTCTGTCCGCCTCTGTTCCTACTGTTGGTATTAGTTGTTTTGGTGATCTCCATCCAAAATATGCCGGCAACGTCGTCAAAGCCATGGCGAGTGCTAAAGATGGCTATAGTGAAGTATTGCATGATTTAAGTTTAAAAACTGGAGATTTAGAAGGGAATAGAGAAGAATTTTTCTTAGATTTAGAAAATAAGCTAATTGCTATAATTGAGAAGGTAAATGTATTAGCTGAAAAGATTATTGAGTTAGTAATTAGGTCTCCCCTGGCCAGCCAAAAATTCAAGCCTGGACAGTTTTTTCGTCTACAAAATTATACAACAAGTAAGGTACCGCTCATGGAAGGCATAGCCTTAACCGGAGCAAATTGTGATGGAGGGACTATCTCTCTCATCCTACTGGAGATGGGTGGTTCGACGAGCCTATGCCGTTATCTTGAGGTTGGGGAAAAGGTTGTGCTTATGGGACCAACTGGATCGCCAACAGAAATACCCAAAAATGAGAATGTGCTACTGATAGGGGGGGGATTGGGTAATGCGGTTTTATTCTCAATAGGGAAGGCGATGAAAGATAATGGTTGTAATATCTTGTATTTTGCTGGCTACAGATCTCCTGATGATTGCTATAAGAGCGGAGAAATAGAGATGGCATCGGATCTTGTGGTTTGGTGCTGCGATAATGGTTTATTGGATATCAACCGAGAAACCGATATATCAATGCAGGGCACTATCATAGAATGCCTGCAGAAGTATGCGGAAACAATAAATTGTGTAGAACAGGAGCGATCAGTTTTAAGTTATTCTGCATCAACCTTTGATCATGTAAAATCAACCTGTAGCCATCCAGATGATTGGGGTGATGTGGCCTTATATGACCGCAGTGAGGTAGATCGAAGTGGATTCAACACGCAAGATCCAAAGATCAATCGTGCTGTTGGCCAGAGGGAGAAAGCATATAAAGAAATAAACAGAATAATAGTTATAGGTTCGGTTGGATTAATGAATGCTGTGACTAAATGGCGTTATAGCGAGGTCGGACGGGAATTATTTCGTCCAGAATGCAAGCTTATAGCTTCAATCAACTCGCCAATGCAATGTATGATGAAGGAGATATGCGGGCAGTGTTTACAAAGACACATCGATGAGAATGGGAAAGAAAGCTATATTTACAGCTGTTTTAGTCAGGATCAGAATTGTGCAGAGGTTGATTTTTGCTTTCTTCAGCAAAGACTAAAACAGAATTCTCTCCAAGAAAAGGTTACAGCTCATATACAGAGCCTGTCTTCCCATTGAATATATAATAATACTCAAGCGCATTGAGATAAGGAGTTAAAAGTATTACAGATACAATCACAGAGATTATCAAAAAGATGTAAAGTA
>CAIOSF010000119.1 GCA_903860855.1 uncultured Alphaproteobacteria bacterium
ATGAGCAAATGTCGATAAAAAGAGACAATCCTCATCATGTCATTGAGTTGGAAGATGCTTGCGATATACCATATATACTATATCACCAAATCCTAGCTTCGATATTGTATGGGAAAAAGGTGGGTGTAACCCTCGAGGCATACAACACATTGAGTCAAATTTTTGATACAAAAATAAATGAAAAAATCAGTCCATTCTTTCAGACGAATAACTCCAAGGTATATGCCGATCTAGTAAAAGCTATATCAGATAAGATGGGAGGACACAGCCAATTAGAGCAGACCTTGTTCGCGGACAAGGACCTTGGTATGATTATCGGTATGGATTCAAAGGTATTGCTAAAACTAGGAGACCACGTAGAATCGAAGCGTATTGATGCGAGAAATACTCAACATGCACACAACTGCACCAAAATCGCGTACCTTTTGGAGAAACAATATAAAAAATTTGCAGAACTTCCTAGGCACGAAGAAGCATTGGCCGAATATCCAAAGCTAAAGTCTATAGGAAGATCTCTTAATGTACTAAAAGCTTTCAATACTATTTATATAGAAGATATAGCATCATTATGTTTTAATGGCATTGAAATAAAACACAGTCTCTCATCCACCGCTAGATTACCTGGATTACGGAGAATTATTTGTTAAATTAAACACAGCACAGCAAAAAGACGAAAACATACAGAACATAGCGTTATTTTGTAAAGCAATAGAGAGTAAAGCAGTGCGGAATTTTTACGAGAACCCCAACGCTCCAGTACTGCCAAAAAATAGAAAAAAGATTCTGACTTCTATCGATATCATACCAAAAATCTACTATTAATCTCCAACAATTACTTACATCATTTATCAAGAAGATAAATTACCTCTCAGCTTGAGAGCAGATTTGTTCGATCTCTCAACTGCATCAATGGTACGACTAGATCAGGCTTTGCTATCTGCCGAGAAAATTATTATTAAGCCAGATCAAAAGCAATCGACAGACCATGCTATTTCCAAACGTATGAAAGCTCTATAAAGCTGAGTAAGATGCAAATGGATCCAAGATTAGAGCAAGAGGGACAAGTCACGAGCACCAAAAGTATCATTGAAAATAGTGAGATTCAAAATCCAAAGCTTGAAGTGCAACAAATAAAAATAGCAAACTATAATGAATTAGCGCAAATTCCAACTCATCTTAGAGAAGAAGAAAAATTTGTGGATCTAGCTTCAAGCCCGGTGATTTGCTCAGCCAACATAGTTCAAAATACAATTATAGAAATTATTACGCCAATCACACAAATGATAGAGCCAATAATAGCAGAACATATATCCGATGATGACGAGATTACAATGCGCTTCAGATCAATTCACGAAGAATATCAACAAATCAAGAAAGAACAGTCACGTCTAGTCAATGAACTCAAACAACGAGCAATAGAGGAGGAGAAGAACACAATCAAGATCAGCTATGGTGGAAATAATATTTCGTTCTCATGCCCTGATAAGAAAATTGATGATAAACGTGGAAATATAAACATATATATGCACGAATCAGTCAAAAAATCCAAATACTTTACAGATTCTGCTGAGAACATCGATAAGGCCTTATCGAATGGATTTGTACCCCCTAAAGGTAACGAAGGACTTAAGTTCTTGGAGGACTTTGGAAACATTCAGTCTAGCAATGAGTTATATCAGTTAGTAGAACTCAAAACCCTCGGCAACAAGCAGATAGGAGGAAATATGGAAATTGGGAACCTAAGATTGGTTGGTTTGTACTCCAAAAGTCACGGCAATGGCAAGAATAATACTGAAAAATCTGACGTGAGAAGATCAATAATATTTTTAGAAGCGGCTCCAGGACACAATACCGTAAATGAATATGCCAAGAAGATTGTAAAATCGATGCAGGAACCTACTATTAAGCAATCAAGGTGATGACTCCATTCTGCTTGCAGGGTATAGTCAATCAAATCCATGGTAATACCAGTTCCAGATTTTCACTACTGCCTCTTTGACTTCGCCTTCAGCTTGTCTATTGCATTTGAAAACTGGTATAATACAATGATTGGTTGTGGTTCGTTGGTACAAAGGATTAACCTAAAATAATTATATGATTAAGAACCAGCCAGTAACCTTGGCCCAAAGAGCGATGTTTATTGATCTCGTGCCATTTGAGTGCGATATTATCAAGGTCATTGAACAAGCAACAAATCCAGAGGCGACTATACTTCTGCCCGGGAAATATCTTGCCAAGATGTTCCCGAAACATAAATCTTTCACCTATAACGAAGCAGCGTGTAACCCGCAAATATTCGGCATAGACTTTATGCTGGATTCCAAACTTGGTATTCCTTCAAAAGCCAGTATTCTTCCCGATATTGAATTTTCTTTATTATTGAGGAAATTACTTTCTGATTTAAATTTAAAACTATCCCTGCAGACTCTGAGAAGGGCAGTTAATGAGTTTTTTTATTATGATATAGATATCAATGCATTGTGTGGCGACGCTAGTGAGGCGGTATTACGCAATATAATTCAACACTTAGAGCGCCATTGTGATCTGGGAGGGACGATACCAAAGGCGAAATTACTATCGGCTTTTTCGCATCATCTCAGCGACAATAACCCATTGCCTAGTAAGGGGCAAGAATTCTCCGCAATACTACCAATCCTCTATAATCCAAGCCTATGGAAGCTGCTTGTATGGCTATCTCGACATCATAGTATATGGATTTTTATCCATACTGACCTAAAGCCTACCGATATATCATCATTGAGAACTCATCACGATTCATCAAGAGCCTCTCATAGTTTGCATAATAGACATGATTATTTGCATCAATTGTTCGAATTCTTGCAAAAATATAGCGAAACTCATCCCCATATACATGTGCATCACACTCTTCATAATAGTGCATATGATGAAAGCAAGCAAAGTAGCAGTGGCCAAAATATAACTAATCCTCACAGCATTGTGCTTACACGAGAAATTCGAACATTTGAAAATAGATTGGCAGAATGCTCATATATCGCCGAACAAACTCTAAATCATTATATAAACAACCAAGGATCAAAAATAGGCATAATAGGAAATGATGAGCTATTACTCGATATGGTGCACAAAAAACTTGACCAAAAAATGCATTTTACGAGTAAAGATAGTGCTTGGGATGGCATCGCAGAACCACACATCCAGAACTACCTACCGACTGCATTGGTGGATAGAGAGGATGGAAGTATTTTTTGGCTTATCATGCTGTATTCACTGGAAAGAAGTAAGCTAGTCCTCCTATCTATAC
>CAIOSF010000120.1 GCA_903860855.1 uncultured Alphaproteobacteria bacterium
CACCATAATCAATTGCAATGTGCAAATCGGTGATATCTAAATCACCCACCAAGACCATAGCGTCATCACCCCCAATATCATATCAAAAATACGGCACTACAAGAGCCCTTGATCGCCTCGATCACCTTATAGACTTCCTCACTAACCTCTATATTCAAGTCAACGATCTCACCACATACAATGATAGATTCGCCGTCAAGTTTTAATGATGGGCGAATATTGAGACGCCCCAGTATCGCATCATATAGTAACAAGTCATCCATCGCAAGAACATCGACATAGGCCAAAAGCTCACCGTGACCAAGAGAATCAAGGCAATGCTCGGCAAAATAGCCCAGTATGATATCCAGCTCCTTACACCCACGATTCTTGCTGCGGTGCATCAACATCTTTCTTAGTTCCGTTTCCTTGATCATTTTTTCTCCATCTCATTCATCTATCTGTATATGGCTAAGGTGATGGTTGTTGAGCACTAGGATCGCAGGCGGTATACTGAGTGGCCCCTCGACTATTCTTATCAGTAGCAGGAATACACGAGATCTCCATCTTGCTGCCACTTGTAGTATCAAGAACAGGCACCAACTTATATACCCCCCCTATACACTTGGCTTGTGGCTGCAATTTAGGGCAGGCTATATACTCTTTAAATGCTTGTAAATTAGTGCTACTAGCAATATTTGATTTAGTAAGATAATTACCATTTTGCGTCATAGCATTATCAAAGTCGTTTTTAGCAGATGCCAAATTTTTCTTAACAGTATCCTCATCAATATTATGATCTGCAGCATACTTCTTGATATCAATCTTACTCTCATCAAATGTATAATTATAACCATAAGTAAAGTTATTTGCGCATGTCCCATTGGTTGGATTATTCTCATCATTATCGATCACTGTACCGGCTGGCCATGCAGCATTGCCTAAATTTGGCACAGGATAATTTGAAGTAATCCTCCCATTTGGAGAGTTTCCTGGATTATACCCTGTAATGCCATTAAAGATATCATCTGTGGCAGCACAGGTTTTAGGCATTGGACTACAGATCAAAGATGGAGTTAGAGCGCTCGATACACTGTCATCGCTAGCCTTATTCTTCTTACCAGTAATAAAATCCCAATTTAAGTTGGTGCTATAAAAACAAATTTGGTCGCGCATTACCGTACTGCTCGGGCCGCTGTACACGCCAGGGCAAACTAATTGAGTTAGCACGGGATCTCCACCGTTGCATACCTGACATGAACAGCATGAATCATTTGCAACAGGAATATAATTGTCGTTCTGAGGACATAGATATTCGTCAGGGCTTTGGCCAGAACCTGCACAATTACAGTACTTATTATCACGATTAGTGACACTGCCATTTGACGAAGTGGATGATATATAGGCTACAGCCCCCGATTCAGTATACGAAGCTATTCTATACTGAGAGCAATTGGACAACTTGGGTGCAACAGATGGATCTGATGAAGGAGGTGGTGGTACGATTATAGCATATTGAGGAGAAAGATTGCTTATATTAGGAATTATAGCGGATAGTTTAATATTATATTGATTCATAGTGGCGGAATCCTTGATATATTGAGCCAAGTAATTCACTTTAGGTTTAGGAGGCTTTGCTTGATAATTGGCCGATTTCACGCACATATTCGAATTAGCATCTATAGTCTTAAATAGTACGTACTCTCTGATCGCTTGGGTACCAACATTGAGAGGATGATAACTAGCAGTAATGCCAGGATCTGCTCCATATACAGATAAATCAATACCATAATCTGCGACAGAAACATTAACACCACTATTCAAGGTACATCCCTTGGCCTTGCCATTATCACTTCTGTTATTATCTGAACCTAGTTTAATATTTTCTAATAAATTACATTCAGCAAACGTACTGAGATTACTAGCCTTGTAGAGAGAATAGTTGCTTGCAATCATTATATCATCAGTACCATCCTTGCCTATAGTCTCTCCCTTTTTGGCCCCAGATACAACTAAGGGCACAATGCTCTGATACATAGAACCATCATTAGCGATGAAGGTACGATAGCCGGACATGAATACGGCATTAGAACCCTGCTCGACCCCAGGCCTATCAATACAACCAAGAACATCAGCTTGATCTGGTATATCCTCTTGCTGCGGGACCCCATTGAGGTTGCCAGCCTTATAAGCACAGATCTGATCTGGATGGCTTAGGTTTATGGATGGACAATAATAAACAGCCTCTCCCTGAAAACTTCTACAAGTCTGAGATGATTGCCCTTTCCCAAAATCATACTCAAGCGTTATGACTTGATTATCTGTATCCCTTATCAACTGCACTGCCGGGCTATCGAAAGTACTTCCTATGCCACTAAACCATGATGTCATATCTCCTTTTGGCTGGACTACAACTGGAGATGATGATCCTATGATCACTCTATTAAACGTTGGTGGACCAGGAAGTAATGGCTCAGGCACACAGCCTACCGGCCTAAGATCGCCACTTGAGAAGACCCCAGCAAATCCCGATGGCACAACGAAGCCGCAGATAAATGCTGTTGCATTCACATCAGTTCCATACGAAGTACCATAATAATGCGCTGGTTTGTCCCCATTTATGTTCACCCTATATACACAGCCAGATGACCAACCATTTATATATTGACTGCAGTCTAACTTGTCTTTCGAGTTGTATGTTGGTATGTTCTTACCACCAGCAAAAGTATGAGAATCACCTCCAGGAAAATCATACAGACAGTTGTCGCTAGCAAAGTACCATGGAGCATAACAAGCTGACATATAAATTCTATACTGCATATTAAACGGATCATTGCCCACAGCCATGATTTTACCGCGAGTAATTGGGTAATCATACATGGGATCGCCGTTACAGTCCTTACCATCTTGCGCCCCCCATTCAGAACATCGTTTACTACTTTTGCTAGCGTAAGCGTTACTACCATGGGTCAGATTCAAGACAATTAACGATATGATCACAAATAAACAGACGATTGCATTAAGCAAGATAGATGAAGGTTTGTCGTCGCAAATAGATTCTGACACAAGTTCAAAATGATTAGATCTTGGTTCAGAATGACTTGTACCACTTCCAGAATGCAATGTTATTGGGAGCTTCCATTCTACCCAGTTTTTTGAACCTGTGCAGCGGATAGTGCTAAAGTCAAAAAATCTTCTCACAAATCAACCTCTAATATGTCTTTGTCCTCACTAAGACAAAACGATGCTGAGACCGATGCATCGTCTTGTTTTAGCAAAAATATACGCCTGCTCTTGTCATAAATCTTGATTCTATGAAATTCTAGATCAGTCAGTTCAAACAGCTTTTTATAGCTTTTATCAGCAAACCTATCAGATAAAAAGAATTTAGTTGCTATTTGCTGTAATAAGTTCGGTAAATTTTTCTGCTCGAAAAAGCGATCCTTCTGACAAAGAGAAAATATTATAATACAATTATTTTTATAAGCTTGCTGAAGAAGATCATTGACTTCATCCTGATCAAGGTCAAGCAAATGGTCAGCATGCTGTACTATGATGATAGCTGGCATACCATCTAAAAACTTAAGTATATTTCTCAGTAACATACTGGCGTATAATAACTGGTATTGAGGAGAGATCTTTGAAAAATCCACGTTTAGCATCCCCTGCCAATTTTTAAGCTTAGTGACCGAGTTGGACGACATGGCTATGATATAGTCCTGAGATTCTGTAAATTCCTTCACATGCTCTACCGACGTTCTATTGCTTATTTTATCATCAGCTAACAGACTCTCAATATAAGCAGACCTATCCTCTGCCATATGAAGATTCAAAAGTAAATCCCGAATGTTAGTCTGCTTCAGAAGCTCTACATCACCAAACAAGGCCTTAGCAAGAAGGTTCAGCCATTCTTCTTTCGACAAGAAGTTTTTAGGATCAAAGACGTCAAAGCTGATTTGACTATTGCTGATCATAACATCAACGTGCCCACCTCCCACCATGCTAATGAAATTCTTGTTCTGACCTCTAGGATCAAGAACTATAATGCGCGGATGGTTACGGAGCGACTGCACCATGAGAAAGCGAATTAAAATCTCGGGTTTAGACTCTAAGGGAGCAATAATTAACGTATGACCATTACCAGAACGATTATGAAAGTTAAAGTAGTAAGGAATATTGGAAATATTACGAAATATGCAAATCGCTTCCCCCCATCTGCTACCATTATAGCAACCAATATTTCTATGATGGATTGAGGTAAAGATACCAGCTTTTTCCAATAAGTTATACCTCTCTCTTTCTAGATATCGCGAATTTCCAGGTAATATTGCCCAAATTGCCGCTGGCATATAAAAATCTTCTCTGACTACAACTATTCCCTCATTTTTCAAAAGTGAGCTAATATTTTGTAGCTGCATTTGAAAAACCTCAAATTCTGCTGCATGAACTAATATCGATAGCTGCTGCTTACAATACACTTTATCATCTGTTAATTGCTCTAGACCAAGACTAATGCTCATATCTTCTGCTCCGGCAGCCTTGCATATATCTTTATAACTTTGCCATGTCTTGACAGCTAATGAAGTAATCGCAGGATAAATTGTTTCGCTTATGATTATATACTGATCTACATTGAGGATATTATCACAGACCTCTAAAGACAAGTCATAGGGGTATTTTAAAGTAAATAAGGCAGCATAGCGTTCTTTTTGCTGCTTCTGATTTGTGATTTTTGTATAATTAAAGCCATAAGATATCAATAGGTCACTTTCTAATTGTTTAGATGAATCACAAACATCTACCTCAATTTCTTTTCTACGTAAGTATATGAGTCTGTAGTAGAACGATAGGGGATCAGAGACATATTTCTCGTCCTCTTGCCTCTTTCTAATGCGCAGTACGTACCCACCGAAAGATTTTAGCTCTTCTGATATAGAGTCGGCAACTTGCGTCAATACGGCTTCTGCTTCTTGCAAATAGGAGTTGGATTTCTTGCAGATAAAACTATAGATGGCAGAGCTGATTATACCGATCTTAGACCTTATACCCTTATGCACGATAGTTATAAACATACTATTAACTAGCTGTTTGTCCCATCTATGCATATTATTCCAGTCAGTATCTATTTTTTGAACTACCGGTGATAAAAAAGATCCACTCAAAGCTATACTTGTTCTATCTCTGATGACATGAAGATAAGCAGAAAAATCCTTACTCCCCAAATGCTTCTTTAAGGATGATCTGATTGCGTCCCGGATATTGACGCTATTGGAACGACTACTATCGCTTCGCGCAAAACCATCGAGGTGGATGATCTGAAGCAACTCTCCATTCTTAGTTAAAAGAGTGCGAAGATTATAATGGCATGCTACCGGAATATGTTCTGAGTATGAAACTCTTTTGCCCTTATCTGACAAGTCGCTATCTAATAACTTTTTCTTCTAGAGGTTACTATAAGGTTTTATAAGTGGCAACTTATACCGGTTCCCCAACCATATCAAAAACCCCATTTGCAACACTAATTAGGTGATAATATCACGAAATGAATCTAGAATGACGGTGCTGGTTCTAGAGAACGGGATTTATATTTATATCTTATCCTACCATGCGAGCTGCTCATTCTACTGCTCTTTAAATGCCTTATGGAAACTATCAGTGATAGGACTTATCAGATACTGTAGGAATGTTCTGGTTCCCTTGATCAGATAAACGGTAACTGGCATACCCGGATAAAGTTTCACCTCGGTATTTAGTCGCTGAATTTCCTCGTTATCTAGCTTAACTCTGGCGAGATAATATTCAGTGATAGGCCCCCTATCACCCATGGCAATAGGCCTATCACTCATTACCCTATCAGCTGATACATAGGTAACCTCTCCATCAAGTCTAGGCACCAGTCTTTGTTTATATGGATTAAGCGTGACCTTCACCTTGGTCCCAACATGAATATTGTTTATATCCTGCCCCTGCACGTAGGCCTCAACGATTAAGTCATCGGTTTGAGGAACAATTTCCAGAATTTTATCCCCACTACGGACTACACCTCCAACTGTGTGGTGCTGCAGGGCCGTTACGATTCCTGCTGTTGGAGCTTTTATGATTGTACGTTCTAAAGTATCGAGCACAGCTTGATACTTTGCCTGGTATTCCAACAAAGCTGCATGATTTGTTTTGTATTCTTCGGAGATTCTGTGAATATTATCATTCTCAGTATTCAATATGTTAATCTTATTCTCCTCTATTGCCTGGTTAGCTGCTGATATTATGGATTTAATCCTTACAAGTTCTGATTCAATACTTTGATAGGTCTTGCGTTCATCAAAAAGTTGTACTTTTGTGACCAAACCTTTTGCAAATAATGCTTCTATACCAGCCAACCTCTCCTTCGACATGGCATATTGAGAAAGCATTGTTTTAAGTTGAGACTCAGAAACCTTGATCTCTTCCTGCTTTTGCACTATTTGCTGATTTAAAATATTGACCCTACCTTCTATCAATTTACGCCTAGTTTCGAAAAGATGCTGTTGATTTGCTATCAATCTCTGCACTTCTTGATCATTCCGATCAAGAAGCTCGTTACTAAAATCTATTTTATCATCCCCCCTTTCTTCAGCTATTAATCTCTGTTCTGATACAATCGCTGTGCGTAAATGAGACAAGGTGCCTTCAACTCCAAATTTAGCATTAGATGGATTAAGAACGACAAGATCTTGGCCTTGCACAACCTCATCTCCGTCATTTACTAATATCTTCTCAATCACACCTCCCTCATAGTGCTGGACAATCTGACGGTTCCCACTCAATACAACATGGCCAGTTGCTATGGTCGCGCTGTCAAGTGGAGCTGTTCCTCCCCATACCACGAATATACCAAGAGTTGTAGCAAGAACAATTAAAGCAAATCGCACCGCTGGATATATCTGTTTCTTTAAATCAGCTTCGATCTTGACACGATAGCGAGCTTCATCTGGATCCTGAGCCAGCATAAAGTGCTTCACTTCTTCGTAAAATTTTTTGATTGATTTTATATCTATTAGTTTGCTATTTTTGTTGGTCATCTTATATTCTCCATTCTCCTCTATGACTGAGCGACAGGATTAGCAGTCGCATTGGTATTCATTTGCTTCAGCACCTCATCTCTCGGTCCAAAAGCCACCATCATGCCATCACGCATCACTAATAATTTATCTGCAAGACCTAGAATCGAGTTTCTGTGGGAAATAATAATTGTAGTTACCTTCTGCTCCTTTGCTACCTCAACTGCGGTAGCAAGAGCTGCTTCTCCAGCAGCATCCAGGCTTGAGTTTGGCTCATCCAAGACTATCAGTCGAGGAATGCCAAAGAATGCCCTAGCCAATCCTACACGTTGCCTCTGTCCACCAGATAAAAATGAACCATCGATTCCTATTTCTGTGTCATATGCCTTGGGTAGCTGTAGAATGACGTCGTGTACACCAGCTAATTGAGCTGCCATCACAATATCTTCGGCATTAGCATTTGGGTCCATTCTTCCAATGTTTTCTTTGATTGTTCCGCCGAATAACTCAACATCTTGTGGTAAATATCCCACATATTGACCAAGTTGATGCCTATTCCAATCGCGGAGACTTGCCCCATCGACCCTAACCGTTCCAATGCTTGGTTGCCAAATGCCAACCATGATCTTTGCTAATGTTGTTTTGCCTGAGCCACTATGCCCTATAATCGCCAATGTTTCTCCTGCTTCAATAGCAAATGAAACTCCC
>CAIOSF010000121.1 GCA_903860855.1 uncultured Alphaproteobacteria bacterium
CTTCATAATTAACTCATAGTTAGTCTGCTATCATCCAAAATCAAGAAAAAATTTGATTTGATGCTAAGGTAAATGGAGATGAGCGAAGATAACAAACAAAACACCGAGACTCAAATTGATGGTGGACAGATACACCAGTCACCAGATAATCGCCACACATCTAGTGACACCTCCGCCTTTTGGGGAAATCTTTCTGACACAATAGTGATTGGAGCAATGATAGCTGGCGCTTGCTATACTATAGTTTCAAAGTATGGTAAAGATGATGCTTTCCAAGCATACTCTCCCTACTTCTTGGGGGCAGTAGCCAGCTTGCCTGTGGTAAGATACCTTAATCACGATATCATCAAACCAGGTATAGAGCACCTTGCCAAACAAGTCTGCGAAGAAGAAACGGCAATTGCGGTCGCTGGGGTAACGTCACATGTATTCAACACCCTGGTTGGATCGGCTATGATTAGCAGCGCCATAAGAATGCTAGGAATACAAGAAGAAGTTGTCAGAGACAATTGTTTATACGACATTCTTGCTAAATCAATAGCATGTGGGGCCCTACCTAAATTTTGTGGCAAACTCACTAATGGGGATCTAGATAATATGTCTCACGATACCCTTATTGCATTTATGAATCAGTTCGTGCGCAAAGGAGTTAAAGGTATACTTGATAACAGCCATTGGCTGCCATACGAACCTGGAAATAAGCTTATAGGAGCGGTTGCAGCAAGCTTAACCAAAGGCATCATGGTAAAGCAAAAAGGCATGGATATATTTCAAAACATAGGATTCAACGTACTTAATACATTTGTATATGATGTGACAAATGCGAAACATTGGATCAAGGCAGGATTAGCTGGCTGCGAAGAACTTATGGGCTGCGCTGATGCTAATGAATACAGCTTCGTCAATGATATCATCACAATGACTATAACGGAAAGCTCGGAACTATACGTAGATTCACTAGCATTGTCTGGAGTGTACGAATTGCTTGCAGTCTAAAGCCCGTTATCACACTATATAATACCAGTTACCCGCATGAAATGGACGGAGTGAGATACAATAGACAAGCCAAAAGCGAACTAACACGCAATGAGCATGTGCCTAACGAACCCTGGATAACTTGAAAAAAGTTAGGTCTTACAATCGATGATAGGCCCCCTAGCATTTTCAGTGAATATCTATAAGATAAGCTCTAACTCACTACAAATAAAAACACAAAACCCTCATAGCTAAAGTGGCAAACATCATATTACACAATAATAAAGAAGATTTTGATGGAATGAGAAAGGCCGGTAAGTTAGCCGCTCAAGTCCTTGATTATATCAAGCTATTTGTCCAGCCTGGGGTGACGACCAACCATCTCAATGATCTGTGTCACGATATGATCATCAAAAATAATGCAATACCAGCACCCTTGAACTACAAAGGCTTTCCAAAATCAATATGCACCTCAGTAAACCATGTGATATGCCATGGTATTCCGAGCGAGAAGAAGCTAGAAAATGGAGATATTGTCAATATAGATGTGACAGTTATTTTAGGTGGATGGCACGGCGATACAAGTCGCATGTTTTTAGTGGGAGACAAAGTCCCGATAAGAGCAAAGAACTTAGTCCAAACCACATATGAATGCATGATGATGGCGATTGAAGCCGTACGCCCAGGAATGCTATTAAGCGAAATAGGCCGGATCATTCAAAACCATGCAGAAAGCAAGGGATTTGCAGTTGTCCGGGATTTTTGCGGTCATGGCTTAGGCAGGGTATTCCATGCCCCACCGAGTATATTGCATTATTATGATAAGAAAGAGACAACAGAATTAAGGCCTGGCATGTTCTTTACTATCGAACCGATGATCAATGCCGGAGGCTGGGAAAGCAAAATCCTGCAGGATGGATGGACGGCTGTTACCAAAGACAAATCCATATCAGCTCAGTATGAGCATAGCATAGGAGTGACCGAGAATGGTTATGAAATATTCACTTTGTCAGACTAAAAATAATAAGTAAATTGATGACACAAATTGGAAAATTAATTAAATACGATATAGAGATCATATTTATACCAGTTTCCGCATTAAATAATGCAATGAGAGAGGAGCGATGCCTATTAAAAATAGGTGAGCGACGAGCGAAGCAGCAGTAGTTAAAATCGGAAATTGGTATTATAGATATTCCTATCATGGGACCACCAAAATATATTCATTTCATATGATAGCAACAAATCTCACCAAAGCATTCGGTAGAATACCAGGGTTCGGCCCAAGATCAGCTCGTAGGGCGGTGTTATATTTACTCAGCAATCCTCACTTGCTGGATGAGCTGATAGAATCATTATCGTCTACCAAAGACAAGGTATCAATATGCATTGAATGCGGTAACATCGATGAAATCAACCCATGCGGTATATGCCAAGATGCTTCTCGCAATCATAGATGCATATGTATCGTATCAAGTATCAGTGACCTTTGGGCGATAGAAAGAAGCGGCACATTTAATGGGGTGTATCATATACTTGGAGGCATAATATCACCACTACATGGCATGACATCGGCTCAACTAAATATTGATGGGATACTAACTAGAATCAGAAAGGGAACAAAGGCCAATTTAAATGAAAAAGAAGAGAGAGGAGAAAAGGAAAATGAGATGATAGGTGAAAATGACAGAAACGCAGGAACAAAAGATGAAAATCATGTTGATGAGGTCATTATCGCCGTATGTGCAACCCTAGATGGGCAAACAACCGCTTATTATCTTTCAGATCTTATAAATAACCTTGGGGTTAAGGTGACAAGACTAGCTTTTGGTATTCCAGTTGGAGCAGAGCTGGATTACATGGATGATGGCACTCTGACTATCGCTCTGAACTCACGCTCGGCAATGTGAAATCAGCCCGCCTAATAATCCCTGCTTATCTTGAATTTTAAATTTTCAAAGTATTCGAATACCATCGATAATTTAAAAGTTGCCGTCCCTTTGATAAGCAACATGAACTTAAGACATAGCAACCATGAAAAAAGGACACGCCAGAGCGGAATCTAGTACACCCTTAAAATACTCAACACCACCTAAATACAAATCATCCAGCTCTACAGGGCCTTTAAAGAAACAACTGGAATACAATGGCTGCCTTGATGTATGTGATATGCTTATTGAACATGCTGACATGCACAAAAAAGCAGAAAAGATTGGCATAACACAAAATCAAGGTTGGATGGCAGACTGTAAGGGCCATATAGAGAAAATAAATCTCTTTTTCTCATCAAAATGCGACGGCATCGAGGTCGAGTGCGGCCCAATGTATAATCCAACATCAAAGGAATCTGGTTTTATGGTAAATTTCTACGGAGAAATTATAATAGATAGCAGGTTAAACGATTGGAAAAGTAACTCCGACACCCAGTATCTAAAGAAGCAACTAATAAACAATAACTGCTTCCATATTACTCGATATGCTTACTGAACATGCCGACATGCACAAGAGAGCAGAAGGGGCAAGCATGATGAATTCAACTGGCTGGAAGACAATCTGTGATAAACATTATAGATAAGATAAATAGCTCATTAGAAAAAGTTGCAGATATTAAAGTGATATGCAGCCCAGAATCAAACAAGTATGCCTTTGAAGTAGACTTTTTCCAAGAGAATGTAATAGATGATTTGTGGTCAAGTTGGGAAGATATCTAGACAAACCATCTCCCTTCCAGGCTATTGCCACTGCTTCGTCATTATGTTAGGGTGGCCCCACTTACAACTGATCAATAAATAAATGTCTGTGCCGCATAATACGCAAACGCATATAAGATTAGAGAGAAAAAAACAAAAGGTGGGATTCAGTATCAGATCTGTATTAATACTAATAACAGCATCGTTATGCTTATGCTCTTGCAGCATAATAGAAAAAATTCTCGATGGACCAAAAGAAGTTGTTCAAGGAGAACGTAGAGATGTCATCAATTACATTCCTGATACGATATATACCTCCTCCCCTGATCCACAACATCAACCACAAATATCTCCAATTACCGATGATAAACCAGCCTATAATCATAATACGAACAGACAAGGCAATTTACTCATTAAGAATCTTGATGCTCTAATCAAGAACGATAATACAAAATATTATGTAAAAATCAAAATATCCAACAAATTGGAATTTAACGGCCGATACAACTTAGAACTCCCTTCCCTACCATTATTTGAGAGTGACCTTGTCTATCTATTGGATGCTAGTGGAACATTATTGGCAGTAGATCTCAATACAAAAACACTACTGCTTGGTAACAAAAAATTGTGGCAAAATTCATATTTTAACAAATATATAGATAACAAATTTGGCAGATACTATATCGGTGGTGGTCTTTGTTCAGGAGAGGATACGATCTTTGTAACCAGTGGAACGATAGAAGTAGCAGCCTTTGCCAAAAAAAACGGTAAAATGATTTGGCACAAAGAACTAAGCAGCCCTGTGAGACAAAGACCTCTATTAATGAGGACTAATAATGAACAGCTAGAATCTCCTATGCAGGCCCAGTCAAACTTGAATACGGCAGCTCATCAAATTCTCTTAATGCAAGGAATGAATGGAACGATTTATGCCCTTAATCCAAAAGATGGCAGCAATATCTGGACAAGTTTTGATAACAGCACGTCCATTCAATCCCTCACATCAAGCTTTAGCTCAGCTGCAAATAAAATTGTTGCTGTTGATAGTGATGATAAAATCTACTCTGTAGATCTGGCAAGCGGAGCAATACTTTGGCAAATAAATCCCGTACCTACTATGGTAATGCAAAACAGGGAGACGAATATAGTAGCGAAAGGAGAGTATAAAGACGAAGTGGATGGGATAAAACGAATTGATGCCAATCACACAACTAATAATAAACCCGCAACTAGTGCCAGTAACTTGGTAGAAACGAATTTACCAGCCTCCCTTAGAACAAATGAAAACCCGATCGCAAATACCCCGATAAACGATGAAAATGCAACCTATCTTGCGATGATCAATGGTGGCATTATTTCTCTTAGCACAGACAACGGCCAACCAAAGTGGCAAAAGCACTATTTTGTCCATAAACCTATGTGGTTGTCTGGCGACTTTTTATATGCCATTAATGTTCAGAATAAATTAATAGCAATGGACAAGAAAAGCGGTGATGCATTATGGGTCTACGAACTCAATGAATATGACGCACAGGCGAAGGCATCGAAGCTCAAAGGTCAAACATCACAAAAAACAAAGAAAGATAAGGAGATTGAATTCATGTGGACTTCACCTCTAGTAGCCTCAAATTGTTTACTCGTGATGAGAGAAGATGGCCTATTACTAATATTAGATGCCACAAACGGTAATGTGCTACAAAGTACCAAATTTGGTATACGCAATGTCACCATGATTACAGTTGCAAATCAAAAACTCTATGCTATAAGCAGCGGCGATATCATCACACAATTTGATATAGGCAACACAAGGTAGGTATGTGCAGCTGCATGGAGGAAGCAATCACAAATCCAGCTGCCATAGTGGCCGCAGTTGATTATTGGACCCTGCTACTGACAGTCATAGCAACAGGAATTGGCGGAAGTTTTACTCATTGTATAGGAATGTGCGGACCTATAGCAATATCACAGATGAGCATGAGAATGATGCATGTTCAAGATATAAAGCCATGGAGTAGAATACAGTGCTCATTTGCAATTCCATACTATATAGGCAAAGCAATTACTTATGCGCTATTAGCTATGATGGTGGCAATTCTTGGCCGAAACATCCTATCAGCCGATACATCAACCCCAGCAGTAGCCTATATTAGCTCCATTCGAAAATGGATCCTAGGAGGCCTTGCCTTTGCCTTCATTATCGCTGGAATTAGAATTTTATGTGCAGCCCCATGCGGAATACTATTTACAAAAATTTTGAACTTTAGATTCTTACACATAGTGAAGATTACATGGAGTATAATCAAGACCATCAAACTTCGATGGACAAAAATTCTTGGCTTGGATCTTATCAGCAAAAAATTCGGTAAGTTTGCTAGTAATATAAAGCTAAAACCATTTGGTGTTCAAGGATTGCTGCTCGGGATGATCTTGGGTTTAATACCATGCGGTTTGGTATATAGCATCATCATAACGATTGTCAGCAGCTCTCATGGCAATATCTATATGGTTGGTAGCTATGCCTTCGTCTTTGGACTGACTACTATCCCAGGTTTGTTTACCGTATCATACTTTGGCCAGTATATTTTGACTAAATGGAGGAACTATTTTTCTCTTCTATATGGAGTATCGATGCTTGCAAATGCCTGGCTTCTGCTGACCCTTATTGGATAAGCGATCGAGAGATGATTGATAAAACAATAGTGCAATAAAACCCGTAGCACCATGCAATTCCTTGATCATGTATAATTGAAGATGGACCAAAAACACTCAGGAAAAATAATCACATTTATCCTATTGCATTATAAAATATAATATAATAGCATTTTTCTTGTGTAGGATTAGTTCCACGCATTTTTAATAAGCTAATGATATTAATCTTTAGGGGGAAAATATAATGAGAAGAACAGTAATGCCACCAAGACCACAAAGTGATAATGATGTTGGTACTACGCTAGCAGCTATAGGCACAACTACAACAACACCAAGTACAATTCCAACAGAGTTAGAGAGCTTTTTGAACAACTAATTACGGAACACAAGCTGCAGCTATTTACAGCTTAATTCTACAACATAAGGACAAATATGTTACTGATGGAGCTCATCATAAATCTATACTATCACATCATTTATTGCATAATAAAGAGCTAAATGAGCATAACGCCAGTGTCAGAGCCATAAATCAAGCTTTTTGGGCCAAGAATCCAGCCGCTTCATCGCCTCATGATATATTCACGTACGAGCCATCGTCGCAAGCAACAGTGACAAAAGGCCCGCCTCCGGTTCAGTACCATCCGTTAGGCAATGGGCTCTTTGGCTTGGGAGACATTGATTATTGACAATGCTCATCAAGCATTTTATTGGGTTGATATACCTACGCATTCAAAACACGTAGAAATAGCAGTTATCGGACTTGTTTGACTTCGCTTCCAGCTTATCTATTGCATTTGACTTCACTTTAAGACAAACAGATTCAGGGTCACAACAAGTTAGACAGTCTGCAATATTGCTCAACCGATATCTCCTCAGGTCTCATATCAGGAGAGATATCGGCTGCCGCCAGTTGCTCGACAGAGACGATCCCCTTCAATGAGTTTGAGATCTTTTTACGCCTTTGCAAAAAAGCTTTTCTGCAGATATAGCGAAGTTTTGCGAGATTATGAGGGGAGCTGGTGGTAAGCCGATCAACCCTAGGTCTCATATGTACTATTGCGGACTGAATCTTTGGTGCGGGACTAAAAGATTCTGGTGGAATATTCATTATAATTTCATTATCACATAACAACGAACTCAAAATACTCAACCAAGAGTATGCGCCACTTCCTGGTTTTGCCGTTATTCTTTTTGCAACTTCAAGCTGTAACATGATTGTTATACTGGTAAATAGCTCCATCTGCTCAAGCCAAAGAAATAGCAATGCTGTGCCAATATTATATGGCAAATTCGCTACTATATGCACTTTTTTGGGGGAGTCTTTTAGAATGGAGCTGTTACTGGTACCATCATGTTCACTAGGACCCTCGTGACTATCAGGGCTTTTATGGTTAGCATTAGCATCACCAGCCAAACCAGCCAACAACTTCCTGTAATCAATCTGCAAAGCATCAGCATGGATCAGCTCTAATCTAGGAACGTTGGTAGCATTGCGGCCATCACCATCTCCTCCATTCACGTCATTATCTTTTGTTCTTACACTAGTTTCTTCGTCGACTAGCCTCTTCAAAAGAGATACAAGCCTATCATCCTTTTCTATAGCTATAATTTTTACACATCTACTCAAAGCCAATATCGATCTGGTCAAAGCTCCCTTTCCTGGCCCTACCTCCAAGACAATATCACCATCAATATTGCCAATTGAATAAACTATTTTGTCGCAGACACTCTTATCTATGAGGAAATTTTGCCCTAGTGATTTCAGGGGCTTTATACCTGCTTCCCTCCTTACACCAGGTTCCATTTTTAAATCCCGCCCCTTCGCCGGTATTGGGTCTCCTATTGAATGGGTATCAGCCTTAGTCCTGGGCCGATCTCTTTTAGGCGCAATTGGTGGTGTATTTTTGTCCAAAGATATGCTATTTCAAACCAATCATTTCATAATTTGAATAATGGTCAGTTGTAATTAAATGTCAAAGATTTGGTTTGATGGAAAGCTATTAGAATGGGAAGAATCAAGAATTCATGTCCTCACTCATGGTCTACATTATGGTACAAGCGCCTGGGAAGGAATTAGGATTTACGATGGTAAGCCATTCATGCTTGAAGCTCACTGCTTAAGGCTCATGTCATCAGCTCGAACAATCAATCTGAGTCACAAATACAGCTGGGAGGACATAGCGAAGGGGTGTGAGGAAGTGACACAAATCAACCAACTTGAAAGAGGCTATATAAGACCGATTATTTGGTTGGGATCAGAACAAACTCAAATAGCCGGTATAGGATGTACAGTCCATGCATCTGTCATTGCTTGGAACGCATTTGCCGATCGCAGCACATTCACCAATCAAGATATGGCCCTTGCAGGTTTAAATATGGAGATCGCCAGATGGCGCAAACCAGGAGCTAATTGTGTCCCACCTGACTTAAAGGCTGGAGGAGTCTATATGATGCTTAGTTTGATTAAAAATGAAGCGATAGATAAAGGTTTTGATGATGCGATTATGCTTGATCAAAATGATTTATTGGCAGAGGCTACTACATCTAACATTTTTCTGATCAAGAATGATGTACTTTATACACCAGCTGTTAATGGATCATTCTTAAATGGCATAACCCGTCAAATAATAATAGAAATCGCTAAAGCAAATCAATTTGATATCAGAGAAATAGATCTGTCATTGAATGATCTGCATGGTGCTGATGCTGGATTTATAACTGGTACATCTGTAGAAATAACACCGATAGCTAAAGTATACGATGCTTCGCTTAATAAGCATAAACTACTTGATATCTCTCATAAACTCATCTTGGCATTACGAAAACATTACCATAAACTAACCCAAGGTGAGATAACTATGACCATTAATATCAAGATAGGAGAATAGTTCATGAAAAATACTATAGCCATAGCAGCTGGAGGCACAGGTGGACACATTTTTCCAGCTCAAGCCATTTGCGAACTCTTGAACAAGCGCTACTATATTCTATGGTTCACAGATCAAAAGGGACAAAAGTTCATGAAACCTATAGATGACTGTAAAGTAGTGATACTGCCAGTAACATCAATAGCGACTACTAGAGGTGATGAGATACAATTCGTTTACGGACTGGCCCGCTTAGCCATATCTATTGTTAAGGCAATGTACACCTTGACTAAAAATAAAGTGAAACTCGTAGTTGGATTTGGAGGATATCCGGCTGCACCAGTTCTCTGCGCTGCTTTCATTCTTCGTATACCAACTGTTATCCATGAACAGAATGCTGTTATGGGTAGAGTTAATAGGTTCTTCTCTAAGTCCGCCTCATCTGTCATGACTTCGTTTGAAAAGACCATCCATGCTCCCTCCAATGCAGTATATGTTGGTAACCCTATCAGGCAAAGTATAGCAAAGATCGCAGAAATAAAGTTGGGAGAAACAAAAAACACTGGGGCATTTAACCCTATCCGCATACTCGTCATCGGCGGTAGTCAGGGTTCTGCTTTACTATCTAGCCTCGTGCCGTCTGCTATAGCAAAACTTCCAGAAGAACTAAAAACAAAAATATATGTCACTCAGCAAACTAGACCAGAACTCATTGATGTCACCAGAAAGTCCTATCCAAAGATCGCTGAATTGGTTATTGCTAGTTTTTTTGATGATATAGGAGAAAAAATGGCCTCTAGTGATATCATCATTGCTCGGGCTGGAGCCACTACTATTGCTGAATTGTCTTATTTGAGAAAACCTGCAATTCTGATTCCTTTGGTTTCAGCTAAGGATAACCACCAATACTACAATGCTAAATATCTAGCAGATCAAGGTGGAGCAATTATCCTGGAAGAGAAGGATAAAGGGGAGGAGAAGGCATTGAACCCTGAGATCCTTGCCAAACTTATAGAGGACATGATAAATAATTTACCCGAATGGGCCAGCAAGGCTAAGAAAACAATGCCTAGCACCAACGCTCTGGCCAATATGGTTACAAAAATCAATCAGATTATAATGTACAACACCAAATTTTAGATACAATATTCTAGAGTGCACAAATGTTCTGAAGAAGATTATACCAGTGCCCCAGAAAGGAACAGGCTACATATCATTGAGTTAAGCTATTATAGATCTTGACAAGATCTATATAATGCATTTAGGGTCGTCTATCACTTAAAATGACCAATCGAATCAAATAAAAAATGATAAAAA
>CAIOSF010000122.1 GCA_903860855.1 uncultured Alphaproteobacteria bacterium
AGAACTGACGGCTGTGACGAATACAGTGGGAGCTCAAACTTTAACATTCACTCAAACAACTGCTGGTGCTTATAATATCCTTTGTACGACAACTGATGGCTGTGGCCTTACAGGAACAGCAAACCTGCCAATCACTGTAAATGCTGATACTGCTCCAACCATTGCGGGAACTCCTACTGCTAGTGTACAAGCTGGGAATGGTGGGGCCCTTGGTTTCACTTTAACTGATCCAGATTGCGGCCAGACTTTGACCACCACATGCTCAGTTACCGCTCGTCCTGATGGATCAGCGACGGCAGAAGCCAATGATCCGGTGCTGATCGGGCTATCCTCTCAAGCAACTCCAGCAAGCGGTGCAACTGCATCGGTGGCATTTACAACAACAACTGCTGCTTTAGTTGGAGATTATACCATATCGTGCACGGTTTCCGATAGCTCACTAAGTAACACAGCTACAGAAACTATTACTATTCAAAATCCTCCGACCATTACAATGAACACGCCAACCACTATGATCACTGCTGGTGGGACAGAGACTTTGAGTCTCACTATAGGAGATGTTAATATAGGTCAGATTTTGACTCCAACTTGCGTATTTACCACCGATGCAACGGGAACAACCGTGATAGCGCCTCAGCCTACCGGGCTAAGCTTTGCTATACTCCAAGCACATTTACAACCGTATCAGGGACAACTTCAACTTCTGTATCGGCCGCCATCAAGGCCACTGCTGCAGCAACTCCAGGTACTTACTATGCCCAATGCTCAATTACCGATAGTTATCCAGCAGGAACAATTTTGTTTACGGCTACTGCAACTAATATCGATACGATCACGTTATTAGCTGACAATAACTCCACTCCATTCATTACATCAAACGGATCTGCAACAGTTGCTGCTGGAGGCAGCGGTACTCTTAATTTTATCGTAACTGATTTAAATTATGGCTTGACTATCACCACAACCTGCTCAGTCATTACTCCATCAGGAGATGTATTTCCTCCAGTACTTAGCTTACCAGCAACAGCTATAAGTATCCAGAATAGTGTTACTATACCTGTGTCATTTACAACACAAGCCGGTACCACACCTGATACCTACACTGTGTCCTGCTTCGCATCGGATGGATTTGCTAATACAAACCCCGCAGCGACCACTACCATTACCGTAACTTCCGATACCACTCCAACTATTATAGGTGGAGCTCTTTCTTTCAGTATAACTGATCCTGATTTTGGTCAGACTTTGACCACCATATGTTCAGTTACGACTCGCCCAGCAGGAGCATTGCCAGCTAATGATCCAGTTTTAGCTCAGCCGCCAACCTATCCAGCTCCGGCAAATGCTCAGGCCGTGTCAATGCCATTCACAATGGGAGCTGCTACAGAATCAGGTGTCTATACCGCATCCTGCGCAACTAGTGATGGAATTTCTACCAGTGCAGCGGCAACTGATCAGCTTACTGTTTTTGGTCTGACCATTGCGATGCAGCAGAGCTCTGTATTAGTACATAGTGGTAGCGGAATATTTAGCTTCACCATCGAAGAGACCCCTATAGGCCAGATCTTAACACCGACCTCATGGACCACTACATCAGGCTCGCCCACTACTACAGTTACAGCCACTATATCGGCCTCTACCACCGCCTTATACAGCCTCCCAACCACAATGCAGGTTATGATGTCTGTGCCTCAGGTAACACTGATTGCAGTGGTATTTGTGTAGAGTTATCGACTGATGCCAACAACTGTGGGAGCTGTGGTACAGTATGCGACGCCGCCCACCCCACCTTGCTCCGTCGGCACCTGTTTGTAATTCGTAGCGATGACCTGAAGACGTCAGGAGTGATGGTTGGTTTGGGGGGATGAACATCCTCGCTGCTCGCAGCGAGGATGGCTCATTAACATGTTATACCTTAACTACGACATGCTCAGTTTCTTCCACACCTACGGGAGCAACTAATATTCCCACCCTGATCCAGCCCTCTGCCTTCTCAAGTCCAGTGACAAATCATATAACATCTGTGACATTTGCGACGGTGGAAGCAACTACCATTGGTAGCTATAACATATCATGCACGGTTAGTGATGGATTGCTCACCAGTACTCCAGCAACTGATACCATAGTCGTAGCTCATCCGGTTATGACCATTGCCACAACCAGTGCCCCGACCATTGGTGCTGTTGGAAGCACCATACCGTTTACCTTTTATGTAACTGATTCATCAACAGGCATGACGATAACACCAACTTGCACCGTCACACCGGCAACTGGAGTGGTAACTGGTGCTACGATATTAAGCAGTGTATCACCATTAACGGCAACATCCAATGGAGGGAACGTTTCTTTTAATGTCATTCTGACCGCTCCAATCTCTCCATATGATATTGGTATTTATACAATAAACTTTTCCGCGACTGATGGTGCTGGTGGTTCTACAACAACCCCTATATCCAATAACATTTCTATATATCAACCACCACAAATATATGGTGTGAGCAGTGGTGAGAGTTGGAGATCTAGTAATATAGATGCCATAACTAATGATGGTAAGCCCTACTATTATGCTGCTAATGACGAAGGTCAGTATCACCTAGATGCAAAAGTACTATGCAGTGGGGCTGTGTACCCTAGTGGTTTTTCAGCTCATAATTACATGTTAGCATATAGTACTACTAGTAGCGGAGCCATAACTTGGAGCGAGAATAGTACGCAGAGCTATACCCCAACCTCCATGCTCTACGGAATGTCCCTCTATACATCGGCTGGCTCTAACGTTACATTTACATGCTCTGATTTGGGTAACTCTCGAATACCCACTGTATCAGTTACTGCAAGTATAGCTGGTGCTGCAGGTGGTACTGGAAGTGCTTGGGAACATCCTTTAAGCATCTCTACTGCTGATGGCACAGGTGGAAGCAGTGGTAATGTCGATAGCAATGGTACCATAGTTACCAATAGCACAGTATCTGTTCATTATGGAGCCAATCTTACTGGTATATCGTGTAATCTGCATGCTGTTTCAACCAGTAATCCACCATCATCCTCTATCTATACCTATACTCTATCGGCAGCAAGAGGTACAATCAGTAATTGTATTAATAATGGTGTCATTAACAACGTCCTCAGCGGCTGTATTTATACCGCCCCTACCCATATAGCGGTTGCTCTGAATGACAGTAACGATATTGTTCTCTGTCATATGAACGCAAATACAACTAACGTTATTTATAACGACTACGCCGTGATAAGCTTGAGTTAACTTATACACTTTTGAGTAGACGCGACCTAGCCTTACTTCTACCTCGTCGCACTCATCATTTTCTTGAAGTGATAGTTTAGCTCTCCGCCGAAAATAAAGATAAAACTACAAAAATAGAAATACAGTAAACAAACCACTACACCAGCGATACTCCCATATATCAGGTTTATTTGGGGGAATATTGTGATGTAATACTTAAATATTCTCGAAAAGACCCACCAACAAAGCAAAGTTGTCATGGCTCCAGGAAATGTTTCGGCAAATCGTGGCTTAGTGCTTGGTAGAAAATAATAGAAATAAGCAGTTACCAGAAATGAAACCGAGAGGACAAGAGTGAACCGCATCTCCTCGGTATCAAAGATCATATTGACTAATGGTGCGAATATCTTACGAATTGTCTCGTTTGTTATGATACTATGTAAAAATCCAATGATCGAAGGTAGGATTTCCAGTAGGAATACAGAGATAGTTGCGATCACAACTATGGCGATGAATTCAATAATGCTAAGTACTCTCCGAAAAATATAAGAAGGGGGTATCATAATCCGATAGGCTCGATTCAAGACAGTGCGCAGTCCCTCAAATATTGAAGATGCCGTCCATACACCTCCTACAACAGCTAGAGTCAAGAAACTTTGGGGAGGGGTGGCACTAATTTCTTCAATACGTGGTTTTAGAGCTATGATGAAGCTCGACCACGGACCCTCGAATATCAAGCGAGTTAGGGCTGAGACTAGGATAGCACTGTTTAAATACCATTTACCTAGCATTGATACGAGAAGGGAAAAGAAGACAAGGAATGGAAATATTGCCAACATCAGAAGGAAGGCTAAGTAGCCAGCATGCTCTATGCCATCGTGATTAATCGCATCGATGAGGGCGCGCCAGAAGCACAAAGCGATAGATCTTACTCGAAGCTTTGCGGGCTGCGTTGCCGTTCTGATGCTTGGATCGTCATACCTCCTCTTTAAACCTACTCTTTTAGGGCGTTTTCTTCTCATATATCCTATATCTGTGCTTAGTGCAAAATATTACATGATATTTTTATCGTACACACTATGCGAACTATGCCTATATTACCTACCTTAGATAATACCTGAGTGTTCACTTGAAGGCTAGGGTATTATCCCATCCCATCAGAGTGAAATAAATTGCTTTGAACTCAAAATAACTCTTGACCACTTGACCATGTGTCCTCGGTAAGATAGCTCAGCATCATCTGCACAACCTAGTAATGAGATGGGCATTACCAAAACAGCCAATACTATATAATATATCCTTCATTAGGAAGACATCGTTCGTGATGCAATTCGTTAATACTAGCTATTTTATATAAAATAAACAATCAGCGGTTACGAAAAATTCAAAATCACCAACTGTAATTCACTAATAAATGTAAGCAAAAAAAACGGCCATTTGGCAAGCGACGATCGTGGCAGCAGTAGTTAAAAGTTGAAACTTATATTATTCAACAGATCGTGGATTCAGAGCAATATATGACATAACGTCATCCTCAGATATCCTCATACTATCAACACCAAGACTAGTCATTATCCCATACAAAATTAACATAGCTGACTGAGATGAGAAGGCCACAGCATTCAGTAGTGGATATTTTTCATTAAGTTGCTCTTTACTAAGGTCACACATAGATTTTATCAAAGAACGTACTTCATCCCGAGTTATAACCTCCTTATCCAATCCCAGCTGCTTACGAACACCAACTTTCATCAAAACACCTATACCTACTAGGTTTACATTGCCGTTTTCGATTTTTTGTGCAATATCGCGATTTTGGCTTATACTATTATGCCAGAGCTCATTTGAATAGTTAATCACATCGTCTATTTCAGAACTATGGAAGAGAATTGGATTCTTAATATGCTCCCCTATAGTGACATCCACCTGATCTGGACGGAATTTAGCTAACAAGTGAATAATGAATGTATCTGTACCATATGGTCCTTTATAGGCAAAATAATTCTCTCCTGTCACCCCAGATAATTGAGTACTACCACCTCCTATGTCTAAAACCAGCATCTGATGACGATCTATGCCGTACTGACTAGCCTTACTCTCTATAGCTTTAAATGATAATATTCCTTCCTTTTCTTGTGAAAGGAACTGCATTTTGATGCCAAGCCCTCTTACCTTCTGCAACCATTCATCTGTATTATTAGCGTCCCTTGCCCAAGCCGTGGCAAAGCCAACACAGTGATTTTTGCGACAATCTATACCATAGTGTTTCTGAAGCTCTTGCAGGACAGTCACACCTCTTTCCATACAGTCTTCCGGCAATAGATAGTTTTCACCATCGTGTATTAGGCAGTATCGATAGTTTTGATGTAAATGTTTGCCACTTCTGCTAAGAATAACCTTTTTACAGCTATCTACCGTATAAGCAGCACTCTTCGTAGCGCTTGACCCAATATCAAATATGTAGCGCCTGTATATGCATTTTTCTTCAGCATCAGCTGAAGACAAGAGAATGGATAAAAGAAATAGACACGATATTACAATGCCAACAGTTGTATTTTTTGTCATAAGTTGATCAAATATTCGATGGTATTTTAAATTGTCAATGGTTGTAGTGGGGTGTATCATATAATGGGTGCTGTTTCAAGTACATTGTAGTCAAAGGTATATATGTGGAAAATACTTATAAAACCAAAAAACGTTGCTGGCACTATATTTGCAGTAGTTTTTATTTGGATGATTTCCGGAGTTTTGAAAGAGAAAAAGCATGAAGATGTTCCGATTACCGATCAACCACCTAAGTATAGAAGCTTGGCGTCGGAAGCCGCAGCCAAGGCTCCA
>CAIOSF010000123.1 GCA_903860855.1 uncultured Alphaproteobacteria bacterium
CACATTAAGATGGCAGACGGCGGCGATGTGAGTCCTTCTGACTTTGGTAAAGTAGTTTCAGCCAGCAGCAGATTCAAGCCTCATGAGACCATTGCATTTAATCCTCCACTGGTAGGTAAGAATGGAGCGAAGCTAATTTCCTATACATGGAAATATGAATGGACGCAAGAGCCTAACAGAGAGGGTGAGTTTGTAAGTAAAAGAAAATCCGACTGGACGCAGGCTGAGTCAAGTGCCGACACAGGCAGGGATATTGTACATCAATACGATGTAGAGCTGCCTAATGGCGAAGTGAAAACAGTAAGCTCAGATTCCGTTCCTGTGCTACTCGGATATATTGACCGTAAAGAATTTAAGGTATTCCCTAGTATTGCAAATTCAGCTAAGACACTCGCAAAGCAGTTGCTCCAGCTATCTATATCGGAGGCACAGCTTAATGAGTATAGTGAGCTTAGAGATAAATTCGAGAAAGCTACCAAGCCAGAGATAAAAGAGATTGATGAGCCATCTGCGATAATGAGAGGCAGGGACGAGAAAGGCATGTATACGGTCTATGAAATGGGAGATGTATTTCATCGTCAGGATAATCAGGTAGTGTATACCCCAGAGGGAGTGAAATATCAAAAGCGAAATGCTCCTACCAGAGATACCATAGAAACGCTGGAGTCAATGTGGATTCAGAAGAGGATACAGGAGAGCGGCGGTAAGTATCCAAGTGGCTACAAGGATTTAAAAAACAGAGTGGACAGGCAGAAGAGGAAGTTCGAGCAGTTACTCAGCCCTAAGATGCTGGAGGGCGGCGATGTGGAGCGTATTGAAGCTGTCAAGAAAGCAATGGAGGAGGCGAAGAAATTTAAACTAGGCTCTGTAAGGGATTTTAATAAAATGATTGAGAAGGATTATTTATCTACTTGGAAGGAAGAGTATACTTCTGTCGATAAGATAAATGAGATGGTTGCAAGGAATTACCTATACAGTATAGCTCAATCTCTTCCGTTTGGAGTAGAGCCTATAGATTTCAAGAATGAGTCGAAGAACCCTAAGAATATGTTCCAGATGACTATGGACTTAGGGTATTTGATAATTTACACCGCACCGTTTGTTTATGTTGACGATAATCATAAAGTAGTTGCCAGCAGGACTAATATTGAATTACTTGATGAGAATTATGATACCGTAAAAAAACTAGAAGACGGCGGCGAGTTTGATAATTCAAATAAAAGCAATAATTTTACAGGGCAAATAACCAGAAAGGAGATTCAAGATGTTATTCAAGGAAAGAGCGAAGTTAGCAATGGCAGCCATATCCAAAAGGCAGCCAGTTACCTTAGAGCAGGCAAGGAAGCAAGTCAGGGAGATAAAGATGGGCAGTCAATCCAAGAGCAAGAAGGGTCGCTCTTAAAGTTATATATATCCGAACATGAACTATTGATAGACATAAGCAATCTCGATAGTTATGTGGATGAAGGTGGTGAGCAAAAGGTCTATCTTGTAGATTCTGGAAGATACGTATTAAAGGCAAATAATTGCACTTTCTATAACTACGTATGGAGCGATTATTTTAATAGTCTATTACTTCATAATTATTTTTTCCCAGATACAGCTTACGAATTGATGGGGTTCTCATTGCATAAGGATGACAATGGAGATGAGTTTATTTTAGCAGTAGTAAAACAGCCATATATAGAAATAACAGCACCTACAGTTATAACTGAGGTGAAAAAAATAATGCTGGAAAATGGTTTTGTGAATACGGTAAGGGAAGACTATTATAATCCTGATTTACACCTCATATTGGAAGACCTGCATGATGAGAATGTCATAGATAAAGATGGCATTCTTTATTTTATAGACACATGTTTCTATTTGAAAGAAAAAAAGCTAGAGGATGGCGGCGAAGTAGCAGACAAACACCAGACAGTCGGATGCCTCATTTATCATCCTAAACATGGATACCTAATATTACAGCGAGGCAAAGTAGGAGACGAGCATGATGAGCTATGGCACATACTCAGCGGCGGCGTGGACGAAGGCGAAGAGCTGGAAGCGGCGGTTAAGCGTGAGATAGGTGAAGAGATAGGATATAAGGGCGGCATGTACATAGAGTATATAGAGAGCTTGCCATTTGATGAGTACGACTTCCATTACTACTACGTAGAGCTGACCGACCCAGATGTGGAGATAGAGCTGGACTTTGAAAATAAAAACTACGAGTGGGTAGATTTTATTAACGAGATGTTTGAATATAATCTCATACCTGCATTACATGAATACCTAGATGAAAACAAGGCAGAACTTCAGTATGCCAGCGGTGGCACAATAGAAAGCCAAGCACAGAAAAAAAGTATCTACCACACTTGGAAAGAACTCATAAACATGTCCAAACGTGAGCTTGAGCAGTTTTATAATAGCCCAGAAGGGAAAGTAGCGGGTCTGTCTAAAGCGCAGGCTGAGAGTGCTGGCATTCATTATGGCAGGGAGTCTGCCAAATGGATAATGAAAATGAAGTCTACACCCTCACAGGAATGGACACCGAAAATGTGGGAGTGGGCAAAGAGGCAAATTAATTTCGTTCGCCGTATGTCGGGCAATGCTGGGGCTTTGATAGATGAGCATGGTAAAAAGACCAGAAAGTATTTATCGCTGCTCATCTGGGGTAACGACCCTAAGAAAATGGACGGCGGAGAGTTAAATAACAACGAGTTTAAGGCTAAGTCACTGCGTTACTTTGAGTATGTACCAATCGAGGAGCTTCTGCCCTACAGGGAGCATGATAGAGAGGTTGAGATAAAGTGGGATGAAGAAGAGCTGAATAGGCTAACGAAAAAAATAGCAAAGAACGGAATCACTG
>CAIOSF010000124.1 GCA_903860855.1 uncultured Alphaproteobacteria bacterium
ATGCATAGCGATATAAGCCCCTATTCTTTTAGCTCCACCAGTTATTAAAGCGATCATAAAAAAGTTAAAAATCAGATCGTAACTCTGTCCGTTGGTTACATATCCTAGTATTTGTTACTACGATAGTGTCTTTTTTTATTGTTGGATGGACGACTTTTTCTTTTTTCTTGGGCAAATTCATCACCTTCTTGTTCTGAGTTACCATCAGAATTGATCATGCGACTAATAGCATGCCACTTGCCTTTATCGGAATTAGTGACAAGGCATAATGCCGAACCTTCAGCTCCAGCTCTAGCCGTGCGTCCTATTCTGTGGATATAATCTTCAGGACATTGTGGTAAATCGTAATTGATCACATGCTTTACATGAGCAATATCAAGACCTCGTGCGGCAACGTCAGTAGCCACCATAATACGATACCTGCAATCACGGAATGCACCAATCACCAACATGCGCTTGTTGTGACTTAAATTACCGTGAATAGCATCGGCACTATGTTTTTCTTGTCTTAATCTCTTGGCCATCCTTTCGGCACCAAATTTAGTCTTAACAAAAATAATAACGGAACCTTCTCTCTTGTCTAACTGGATTGTCAGCTGATTGTGCTTATCTTCTTCCGACACATACAGTATTTCTTGCTTGAGATTAAGAGCCGGTTTTGTGGTAACACCAAGAGCTATACGCACAGGATGATGAAGATATTTTTCCGACATTGTAATAACATTTCTAGGCAAAGTCGCTGAAAATAGAAGGGTTTGCCGTTCTTGTGGCATATATTTAATTATTTTATCGATCTGAGGTGCAAAACCCATATCTAGCATACGATCAGCCTCATCTAAAACTAGGAAACTTGCATCATTCAGCTTGAGGCTTCCACGAAGAAGATGATCATTTATACGCCCCGGTGTACCGACAACTAAGCGCGGTTTCCCCCTTAGCTGTTGTAACTGCTTGGAAATAGGCTCTCCTCCTATTAGTAAAGCAGTTCTGATGTTGCTTTTATTACCTAATAGGCTCTCTAGCATTGTAATAACCTGAACAGCGAGTTCGCGAGTTGGGGTCATTACCAATGCTGAGCCATGAGCATTGAGAGTTAATTTGACAATCAAGGGGATACCAAAAGCAGCAGTTTTACCTGTACCAGTTTGAGCGGAACCTAAAATGTCTTTCCCTTCCAAAGCTTGTGGTATAACCTGCGCCTGGATAGGTGTTGGAGTTTTGAATTCTAATTGTTGAAGTGAACTCATTAGTTGTTGGGGTAAGCCAAACGAAATAAAATCTTGCATAATAAACCATAAAGTTGACAAAGCATCTTCGGGTTTATACCAAGTCTCATTCCTAGCCGACATGTCTTAGCTTTTTCTCTCGCATAGTTTACTTTCTACTACGCTAGATTCGGCTCTCCGCATCGGCTTGATAGTGGATGAATTGCATTGTCCACTATGTCTGAAATCTGGTTTATGTATCCAAAATTTGCCTTTCGCGCATTATAATCAAAAAACTCGCTTTATGCAAGCGTCGTAAAAAGATGGAAAAGCGTTAAAAGTTGGTTTGGGCATATTATAACAACGTATAAGTACCATAATGTCTATGATACCACCTACAGCATTGCGTACTTAATCTGTTGTATTCTTTTTTCTTATTCGATTCCAATAAGCTATTCTTTTCTTTATTTCTCTTTCAAAACCCCTTTCACATGGCTCATAAAATATCTTAGGTTCCATACTATCTGGAAAATAGTTTTGGCCTGAAAACCCATCGGTTGTATCATGATCATATATGTAGCCGGCCCCATAACCATGGTCCTTCATCATAGCGGTGGGAGCATTCAGTATGTGTTTTGGTGGCATTAGTGAACCAGTACTCTTGACAACTTTGACAGCTTTATTATAGGAGACATAAAGAGCATTGGATTTTGGCGCCGTAGCTAAGTATATAACAGCTTGGGTCACAGCAAGATCACCCTCGGGAGATCCCAAAAATTCAAAGGCTTCTTTTGCAGCGATTACCTGGGTGAGGGCCATTGGATCTGCAAGGCCTATATCTTCAACTGCAAAACGCACAAGTCTTCTCAAAACATAAAGAGGGTTTTCACCAGCATCTAGCATGCGCAAAGTCCAATATAGGGCAGCATCAGGATCAGATCCCCTCAAAGACTTATGCAATGCGCTTATAAGATTATAATGACCATCTTTGGACTTATCATACAATGGAACGCGTTTTTGGATAAACTCCGATAGCTTCTCTGGGCATAGCTTCTCATTGTACGCTAGGTGGAATAATTCCTCACACATGTTTAGTAAATAACGACCATCGCCATCTGCCATTTGGCACATTGCATCCCTTGCTTCAGGTGTTAGTGGCAGCTGTTTATCTATAACTTCTTCTGCTCTGATCATTAGCATCGCCAATGCATCAGATGAAAGAGCTTTAACCACCAACACTTTGCAGCGAGAGAGAAGGGCACTGTTCAATTCGAATGATGGGTTCTCTGTGGTGGCGCCAATTAAGGTAATAGTACCATTCTCAAGATGAGGTAAAAAAACATCCTGCTGAGAACGGTTCAGATGATGTATTTCATCTACCAATAACAAGGTATCTGTTCCCAGGCCTTTTCTTTTATCAGCTTTTTCAAATAATTCTTTCAAATGGCTAATACCTGAAACTACAGCAGAAATATATTCAAAATGATAATCACTCTTTTCTGCCAATATTCTCGCTATAGTTGTTTTACCTGAACCGGGAGGCC
>CAIOSF010000125.1 GCA_903860855.1 uncultured Alphaproteobacteria bacterium
AAGTTCCTTTTTCCTGACAGCAACCCAGCATGCTTACTGTCTTTTACTTATTCCATTTAGACAACCAACTTATCTCAACTCTAGAGAAATTTAGAAAAAACTACCTTGGATTACGTCAAAGACCTGCTTTTGTAAGTACCAAAAGCTAACTACGGATTGTACCAGAAAGACTATGAAACTCGCGAATACTCTACGTAAATATTAGCTAAAGTCAATCGGCTTTTGCAGATGTAGCTAGTTAAAAATCCCTTACTGTGACTAAATTATCATACCTAATATACTTTTACCTGATAGATTAAAGCAACTAACAATGAAGCGCCCGAACGCGAGCACAGTTCCCACAGTCGATTGAACACAAAGTATTAAACCAGTTAACCTTAAAAGATCCACACTTGCTTTTTATCAAATTATGTGAGAGCATGGGACGTAATGCTGACAAGTATAGCAGTTCTGTACCCGTGTGTTATTGAATATATCAAATATTATTGGGTTTAGCTAGTTGAGTTATTATGAGTAAGTCGAGCGGAAAATTAATCAACAGCGTCCATTATTATTGGCGGCTAGCCGCTACGTCTTCATACCCCCACATTTATTTTATACCGATATTGAATACTCTCTAATCTTTCAGATTATGGGTGGTTTTATGCGTTTTTTTCGCCATCCTAAGGCGAGTTTGAGATGATCGTGGAGATGTTTTATACAAACAGTTGATCAGTCTCTCCTGGGGAGAATTTTACTATCTGAAGGATTTGTAGTTTCTATATATGATATTATTATAACAAAAAATATTAATAACCTATTGGATTTTTTATATTATCAATATGAAGACAAAACAGAATAAACATAGAAATAGGATGACACCATTCCTAATGTGGTTGTTGCCGTTATCATTCTTTACTTATCAGTTCATACTGCGCTTGTGGCCTAGCCTCACTATACAGCAGGTTATGGAGACATTCATGATCGATGCAACCTCATTTGGTCTTCTTGCATCTGCATACTACTACGGTTATGCCAGCATGCAAATACCAATAGCCATAATGCTGGACAGATATGGTCCACGCTATGTTGTCTTTGCCTGTGCCATTATATGCGGTATAGCCATGCTCATATTTACCTATACCACCAATTGGTATTTTGCTCTTATCGGAAGATTCTTTATTGGAGTTGGATCTGTTGTTGGTTTTCTTGGTACATCCAAAGTCATCTCTCAATGGTTCAGCAAGGCTGACTACGCTCGTATGGTCGGCTTTACATTCACCATAGGACTGACTGGTGCTATATACGGTGGCAAGCCAATCAGCCTTCTTATGGCTAAATTTGGCTGGGAAAGCATCGCTCTCTTCTTAGCTTGTGTATCCATAGGAATTGGTTTTCTTACTTTATTATTATTGCGCTTTCCTGGTCGAAATAAGGCAGATGATGAAGGTGATCAAGACGATGCGAAGTTAAAGTTATCAGACTTGGGTTTTGTCCTTAAATCTCCAGCAATTTGGCTATTGGCCATAGCAAATCTTCTGATGGTTGGATCTCTTGAAGGATTTGCAGATGTATGGGGGGTGAATTATATGATGACTGCCTATAGTATTAGTAAAAGCGATGCAGCGGCTCTACTGTCATTTGTCTTTGTTGGGATGCTATTCGGTGGACCTCTACTTAGTCTGTTGAGCAAAAAGCTAGGCAACCATATGGTCATAGGGCTTTGTGGGTTCGGCATGGCTTTGGTGTTTGTAGCCATACTATCTATTAGTAGTTTTAACTGGTACTTGATGGCCACCTTGTTATTCTTGATTGGCGTTATGTGTTGTTATCAAGTGATAGTATTTGCTGTTGGTTCGGAATTTGTGAGTGATAAAATGCTTGGTATTACCATAGCATTTTTGAATTGTATCAATATGTTCGGAGGTTCATTTTTTCACACAACGATAGGTATTATGATGGATAAGTTTTGGCAGGGTTCTGTGTCCGAAGGGATAAGGGTTTATCCCTCCAGCGCCTATGTAAAGGCTTTAATGATCATTCCTGTATGTGCGATCGTGGGGGCGGTGATTATTTTCTCATTGCAGGCTAGGACGATTAGGAACGGCAGATGATAAGGTCAGCTTATATATTTATAGTAATTACTATATAGTAAGTTAAGTTATTGCCGATACTAGGAAAGACGATCTTAAGCCTATTATAAATAGGCTGTGA
>CAIOSF010000126.1 GCA_903860855.1 uncultured Alphaproteobacteria bacterium
CGACAGGAATTGAACCTGTGGCCTTCGGATTAGGAATCCGACGCTCTGTCCTGCTGAGCTACGGGAACGTTCATCCCCTTTTACAGCAATTCATATCTATTGACAAGGGTTGCTTGACATAGTGATGGTAAAGGGATAGAAGAAACCCTGAACCACTATATGATATTTAGTGAATATTAGTTAAGTGATTAGTTTTTTGAGATTCGTTAAGAGTCTATCATTAGTGCCGTGCATTGGCACTATTAATCGTACAAAGATGAATCATGCGCGAACCAATTCGCATATTCAAGAAGGGATTCATGAAAATACTCTTGAGAAGGATTGGCAAGCTATAGGAGGTGACTTGTGGGCCACGTTTAAAAAAATAGAGGAATTGAATGGAAAAAGAAAAAAGCCACCGACATAGCGGTCGCAGAATGGTGCGTGATGGGTTTATGACTCACAGTAGAGAAAACCCATCAATACTACCATCTCCGGCTATACTTGAAAGTTACGAAGAGGTATCTCCCGGTATAGTAGATAAGCTAGTTGAAATGGTGGAAAAGGAACAAAGATACAGACATAGACTGGAAGATCGGAGGATTGGAGCTGCTAGGTTTTCCTTTGCTTTCGGCCAGTTCTTGAGCTTTGTCTTTGGTATTGCCACACTAGCAGCAACATTAATGTTGGTGAACGATGGGCGATCATATATGGCTGCCGTTGTTTGTGTGAGCGCCTTTGCATTCCTATATGTGATGTCTGCTTTAGCCAAATCTTGTAAATGCGATAAAAGTGTAACTATTGATAAGAACGTAGAAAAAAAAGAACAAAACAGCCAAGAGCAACACGGCATGAACAAGACCATGGTGCACCATAATAAAACTACCACCAAGGGCACAGTAGCGACAGATGATAAGAGCCATAGCCAAAATCTAGTTGAAAACAAGGGGATCAATGAGAGACAGAAAGAAAATAATGACAGAGCCAATGATAGGCATTCTGGTCACCGTGTCCCTCAAGGAAATAAAAATGAGCGCAGAGACAATAGAAATAAAACAGAAAGTAATCGAAGTAAGGCTAGCATCACTGAAACAAGAAGCCCTGAAGCAATGGAAGCTAGCGAAAAAATTGCTCATGTAATTACTCCTGATAAAAACCATGGGACCTGTGCGCGTGAAGCCAATGGTCCGCACGAAGAGGGCAACAAGGCAGGAGAAAGAGGAAATAGAGGAGGTAGTCGTGAGTCGTCATCAAGGAGATGGCGATGAATGGTAGGCAGAAGCAAGGTGTAATTGACGATAGTAGCGCCCACCTATGCTGTTTAATTTGGCTTCGCCTTCGGCTTGCCCATAGCGTTTGGGAGCTGGTATTAATCAGCGATATTTATTTCTTGATTTATCCGATTATTACTTTTAACTTGTGGCTGACATTTAGTGGAAAATAACATTACATGATACTGAGTTTATTGAGGGTTATCCACGGATGCCACAAAGACGCCATGTCCTGCGCGTCTCTATCACGCATAATATTCTGTATATCTGTAATAACGATAGGACTAGCGGTTGTCTTTTTAGGTTTTATACCCACAACTTTTGCGTTAGATTCTCGGATCCAAACAGATCATGATTATGGTGATGAGGCAGAAGTCTTAGGTGGTGGTAGGCGGCTCCATTCTAAAGCCATGGGTACGATCAGAGAAAGCGGGCCATCGTTAGCGATCAAGGGTAATGATGGAGTCGATAGTGGAAATAGGATAGAGCAAATTAAGATTTTAGGTAATTTTCGTATACCAACTTCAACTATACTGAGTTATATGGAGCTTGCCAAGAATCTTGAAAAAACCAGCAGTACATCTCGAAGAGTTGCTAGTGTAACCGATAGTATAACAACTTATGATTCTGAAAAAATATCTCAAGGAATTAAAAAGCTTTACGCAACAGGCTTCTTTACTGATATCAGTACAATCTATTCGAAAGGCATCTTGACAATTAAAATTATTGAGAATGCATCGATTAATCAAATAGCTTTTGAAGGAAATAAAAAACTCAAGGATAGCGATCTCAAGAAATTAATGTTTCTCAAGCCTGGCGGGACTTTCTCTTCTATCGCCCTACAAAAAGATGTCAATACATTATTGGATTATTACCAAAAGCGTGGATTATTTGGTACAATCATCGAACCTAAATTAGTTGATCTACCAGAAAATAGCGTGAGTATTGTTCTCAAGATAAAAGAAAGCGACAAGTCAAAGATAGAAAGAATACAGTTTCTAGGTAATGATGCCTTCAAAGCTCGCGAGCTCATGGCTGTTATTTTATCAAAAGAAACGGCATGGTACAGAATGTTTTCCTCAGTTGATCTCTATGATCCCGATAAAACTAAACTGGATGAAGAATTGTTGAAAAAATTTTACTGGGAAAATGGTTACCTGGATTTTTATGTACAAGAGACAAATAAAGAAATCTCCCCTCAGAAAAACTCCTTCATAGTAAGCTTTGTTTTAAATGAGGGAAAGCAGTATCATTTCGGCGAGGCTATTATAGAAAGTAGCATAAAGAAAGTTGATATTAGTAGCTTAGCATCACTAGCCTCCTTAAAAAAAGGCCAAGTTCTTGATTACTTAAAGATTGAAGATACAGCTGAGGCGATAAAAAATAGACTCAGAAAGGATGGCTATGCTTTTGCTGATGTTAACTTCGATATCGAAAGGCTTGAAAATAATGTAGCGAACGTCAAGTTCACTATAGGCGAAGGGCTAAAAATATATATAAATCACATAAACATCCTCGATAATGTTCGAACTCTAGATAAAGTGATTAGAAGGGAGATGCGTATAGCAGAAGGAGATGCATATAATATTGATTTCATAGAAAGGTCTAAGCAGCGTATTATTAATCTAGGCTACTTTAGCGCGGTGGAAATTAGTCCAGCCAGTACAAATGTGCCCGATAAGGCCGACCTCAATATCAGTGTTAAAGAGATGAGCACTGGTTCCCTAAACTTTAATGTTGGTTATAACACAGACGTTGGGGCCTTGGGTGGGGTAACTCTATCTGAGAATAATTTATTGGGTACTGGCCGAATAGTAAGCTTAGGCGTGCAGAGGGCTCAGAGAAGTACTGGCCTTGCACTAAGCTTTACCGAACCATATTTCTTAAACCGCGATATGTTCGCTGGAATCGACCTGTTCTATAATAAGTCGGAATACAAGCAAACATATACTGATACCCCAGAATACAATGAGATTGAGGGGCCGAATGCCAAGTACAAGAAGAGGGCTAGGGCTGCATCATCTGTTGATAAGAAAGATAAGAAATTGGGTGAACTCAATGTAAGTAGGTATAGTAGTCAGGATATTGGTACCAGTTTAAAGGTTGGTTATGAGTTAAGTGAGTATTGGAGACAGATTCTTAGGTACACTATAAAGTCCGAGAAATATCTAAACATGTCTTTCGACACCTCGGACTTCTTAAAGGCCCAATCTGCTACAAATGTAGTATCGCTGGTGTCTCAGACTCTCACATATGATAAGAGAGATAATAACATCAGGCCGACTAGTGGTTATATAGGCCAATTAACGCAAGAATTAGCTGGACTTGGAGGAGATTCTCGTTATTTGCAGAATGACCTGCTCACCTCCGCTTATTTTCCTTTATACAAGAAGGATCTGATTCTAAATATAACAGGAAGAATTGGGGCAATCAGTGGTATTGGGGGAAAGAAGGTCCGTATAATAGACAACTTCTTTATAGGAGATGACTATATCAGAGGATTTGAGAACAATGGTATTGGTCCAAGAGATAAGGAGACACTTGATTCTCTTGGTGGTAAGAACTATTGCGCCGGGACAATAGAATTGAATTTTCCACTAGGATTACCTAAGGAAATTGATATGAGCGGAGCTGTATTTTTCGATGCTGCGAGCCTCTATGATATAGATATTCCAAAATATAAAGAATATGAATTA
>CAIOSF010000127.1 GCA_903860855.1 uncultured Alphaproteobacteria bacterium
ATCATTTGATATATCTAGATATTCATCCCTAAATCTAGCAAGTGGAATCATCCACTCTTTTTCCTTATCGTTAGTAATCATTGCTTGCATAGACTTATCTTTGTCTACTAAGGTGCAAACGAAACATCCAAATCGACTATCCCCGCAACTTGGAGTTGATGTATCGACAACCAGAGGACACTCATTATCTTGAGTGGCGCCTCTATACATATTTAGGAGGTCTCGATTTTCATTTCCCCAAGGATTTTTATAGGTTACTAGGTACTCCCACACATCATCATTTGACCAATCAACAATTGGGGGATATATCCACACTCTATCTAGCTTTGGATTCCCATTTCTACTAAGCAGCGCTCTTGTTGAGCCTTCATAGCTCTCCATCGATTTCTTTCTAGCCCCACTTTCGGCTTTCCTTGTGCCTAAAACCAGAATAGCTTCGCCATTTCTATCCACAACATCCATAATGAAATTGTTGGAAGGGTTTATTTTGAGTCTGCTAGTGCACCATCTAAACATTGGCCGGGGAGCTGGGTAGCCACGTCCTATTAGATTTACCCAAAATCGATCTTCGAGTGCGGGCGTTAATCTTTTTGGCTCGATTGGCATCTTTTGGTTGGATGCTGCAATCTTCATGTTTTGTAATGAAATTTCTACTGAAATTGCCACAACAGGATTCTCTACTAAGGTATCGGTGCTGATTGCGAAAATCGTTTTAGTTCTTTTTTCTTCAGGAAGCTCTAGCACTGCATTCCAGACTAGTTGAAGGCATGCTGTAGAGTCTTTTCCTCCGCTATATCCAATTACCCAAGGAAGATTATCACTTTGGTAAAGTTCTTTGATTTGTCCGGTGATCTTTAAAACCTGGTTTTCAATAGCATCAGGATCGCTTGATTTATCAATTTTGATATCAATTACTTTTTTATTCATCTTATCCTCGCTTGTACGCTTGCTCTAGTCTCTTCTCTTCTGGAGAAAGTTCTAGGCCTAGTTTCTGTTTAATTGCATTAGTGGTTAGCGATACATTGGTTGAGTTTTTAGAGACTTTTCCGGCTATCAAGGCTCTGCCTTCCCAAACCTTAGTATTTTGTCTTGACCAATCTATATTTTTTAGAAGCCCTAATTTCTTTTTCCAATCTTTAGGATTTTCGTTAAGTAGTTGATTTCCAGTAATTGCTAGTGACTGAATTGCTACTCCATGTGAGTGCAAGAAGTCTTTTCTTATTTCTCCAGACGTAAGTCTACTTTTGCGCACTAGCTCCCATTCAGGCATATATTTTGCAACCTCATCCCAATAAGTAGTGCAGATATTGGCTGCTGCTTCAAGATCAACAACTTGGTTTCCATCTAAAAGTGCATGACATCCTGTATATATCGAGCTAAGCGTGAATAGTTTTTTTGAGCGCTCTGAGAGGGTGCTTCTCTCCATTTCTACTAGCCCTTTAAATGCGTTTGCTTTGATTGAAACTAGCTTTGCAATTTTTGACATGTCATTTCTGTGATCATATAAAAGCCCTAATGAGCGGCTTGGTCTAATGGCATGCCTATTTAGATCAGCGAACATCTGCTGGCTTCTTTCAAGACCTCGATCTATGAAAAAGACAACTGCTATAGATTCTTTTGACAAGGAATCATCCTCTTTGATTGCTTGCTCAATAGCGGCGCGTCTGTGTTGCCCGTCATTAACAAGAATTCTTGCACTCATATCTATTTTTAACGTCCCATTTCGCATAAGCTCTGTGGTGTCTTTTATTGGTATGAATTTCACATCCCCATCAATTGAGGCTGTAATCGCGGAGAAGACATAGTTATCTTGATTGGTAGTTATATAGCGTGCAATTTCAGGTATTCGTGATTTGTTTAGAATTCTTTGGGCTCGCAGTTCAGGGTTCAAATCTTCTTCATCAAATTTGAACATTTTGCTGACGTGTCCAAGTGGGCACATCGAAACGTAATATTCTCTGCCTGCTTGAATTCCACGAATGGCTGGAAATGTGTAGAAGTGATCTGATATGTTTGACATAATTGGCCCAGTTTTGTTTGTTATTATTTTAACAAACATTTATCTTGTTTGTCATTTATATAACAAACAAGATAGCCTAAATTTTCATTGGTTTTTATGAGTTATTGCTGTTTGAATGGGTTTTAGCTCACTAAATGATCTACTAAAGCTGGTGCGAATGAATAAAACGACATTGTGTCGTTTTATTCAGCGTTTGATTGATCAGAACTTAGGAGCCCAAAGCCTTCCGCAAATAAGGATCTATATCCCCTTGAGTCAGTAACCAATGTTTGTAGTCGCTAGGGACATCCGCTAACAGAATACCTTTATGCTTACC
>CAIOSF010000128.1 GCA_903860855.1 uncultured Alphaproteobacteria bacterium
CTTCTAAAGCAGCTTGTAACACTTGTATCCTTAATTTTGTGGCAATTTTTTTGTCTCCACCTTCAAACAACAGCTGAGCCAAGCACATAATATCTAAAACATCACTTTGAGCACTAGGAATAGTTTTTGTTAATTTTTGACTAGGTTTATTAGGATGAGGCACTTGAACTTTAATGCTTTCTTGTAAACCTTTATTCCCAAATTCACTTATGATCTTCCTTATTTGCCCTTCTTGCTCTTCTTTAGTTTGAAACTGCTCTTTTAGAGCTTTTAGCACTTCTAATTCTATAGGAGAGTTGCTGTAGATTTGTTCTATAGACTCGTTTTTTAATGCCAAAATCTGCTTTAATTGCTCTCCCAGAATTTTATGTTGTTTTTGCTCTTTAGACTCTTCATAGAATTGATTTATGAACTGCTTGGCTTCTTGCTGGGATCTATTTAAAAGAACCTCTTGTATTATCTTATAATTGTCACTAAAAAACACAACCTGACTGTCAGTTTCAACTTTGAAACTCAACTCGTCTTCCTTGTCTCCTTCCTTCCTTTTGATAGCAAAAGTAAAACTATAATCTTTATCTGATATCATAAGTTTTTAGATCTTCCCGTATCTGTTTTATACCCCAAATTATACTAGCAATTCCATAAAAAGGCCAAAAGTATATAGGGCCAACTAAAAAACCGGAAGAGTCCCTATGCCTTATACCGGTTTCTCACATGTAATGGACAAGCCATAGGTGAAGTAAAACCGAAGGCGAAGTCAAAGCGGCAGTAGAAAAGCATCTACTATGTCTTGCAAGAAGCCTCAATTGACTCAGGTAATGGCTTTGTTTTCTCAAAACTCGGCAAAACAGGTATAATCACTAAAAAATGGAAGAAATACCAAAACGTTAGTATTTTGCCTATGGTGACATAAGGTTCTTCCAGCGGCTGAGCTCCTATATAACCAAGACCAGCAACAACAAACCAGAGCAAAATAGTAAATATCCGGGAAAATGGCCGATAATTTGCACTCCTCACCTTAGATCTATCCAGCCAAGGTAGGAATAATAAAATTGCTATAGCACTAAACATTGCTATTACTCCCATTAACTTATTCGGGATAGAACGTAATATTGCATAGAAGGGCAAGAAATACCATTCTGGCACTATATGAGGAGGAGTTACCATAGGATTGGCTGGTATATAATTATCTGGATGGCCAAGAAAGTTCGGAGCAAAGAATACGAAGTAAAAATATACCAGAAAGAACACACCCAAGAAGAAAAGATCTTTAAACGTATAGTATGGATGGAATGGTATCGTGTCTCTTTTAGACTTAACTTCAACTCCAGTAGGGTTACTTGATCCGACATTATGGAGAGCGATGAGATGAAGCATAACCATAGCCACTATGATGAATGGAAAGAGGAAGTGCAAAGCATAAAATCGATTTAAAGTGGCATTACCGACAGAGTAATCACCCCATATCCATACGACCAAATCTTCGCCAACAAAAGGTACGGCCGAAAACAAACTGGTAATGACCTTCGCCCCCCAGAAGCTCATCTGTCCCCAAGGCAAGACATAACCCATAAAGGCCGTAGCCATCATAAGCAAGAATATCATTATCCCGAAGAACCAAATTATCTCTCTTGGCGATTTGTACGACCCATAATATAACCCTCTCGCTATATGCAAATAAATCACAGCAAAAAACATTGATGCTCCCACAGCATGGGTATATCTAAGCAACCAACCATAGTTAACGTTCCTCATGATATTCTCGACACTTTCAAATGCCATAGAAATGTGAGGTGTATACTGCATAGCCAGAAACAACCCTGTTAATATCTGAATAACCAGCGCAATACCTGCTAACGAACCGAAGTTCCAGGCATAATTTAAATTCCTTGGCGTCCTATATTCAGCCGTATGTTTCATAAAGGAAAAGATCGGGAATCTTTGCTCTATCCAGTCTTTTATGCCACCATTACTAATGTTTTTCATGAATTCACACTTATTTACAACTTATCCAATCTTAATCTTATTACTACCAATAAAGGCGTATGGTGGCACGGGCAGATTCTTGGGTGCTGGGCCACGCCTAACTCTACCAGAGCTGTCGTATTGAGATCCATGGCAAGGACATAAAGCTCCATCGTAATCTCCTTTCCCCATTATCGGAACACAACCAAGATGAGTACAGACAGCAATAACTACAAGCCACTCCTCTTTTCCGGCATGCACCCTATCAGCATCCGGCTCTGGATCAATTAATGCTGTAAGACTGACATCTTCAGCTTCTTTTATTTGCTTTTCTGTTCTGCGTGTCACGAATACTGGCTGGCCTCTCCACATGACGGTGAGGGTATCTCCCGGCTTCATATTGGTAATATCGACTTCAGTACTACCACTTGCGGCAACGCCAGCATCAGGACTCCAAGAACGAATAAATGGAACAGACGCAGCCACAGCACCAACACATGCAACAGCAGAAGCAGCAAGTACCATGAAGTCACGCCTTGTTGGCTGATCCCCGTTATGCTTTCCATCCTCTATATCTTTGCTCTCGGCCGTATTATCAACCGTATTTTTTGAACTAACTTCCATATATCACTATCTATTGTTTTGGAGGCATCTGAAAATAGATAATAAAGTTGTAGTCTCTAGTGTCAAGATTGCATACTGATAAATACATCTATCTGACAATTTTTCATTACATGATTACAGACTTATATGACTACAAAAAACACTTCACTTCTTTTTTTGCGCTATTTATAGTTGCGTTTATTCATCAAAAAGTATAGACAATTATGTATAGTTGATAAAGTGAACATTGGCACTGATAATATCACTTGACACTCATTATCATGCCAATAGAATATATCATCAGAATGGTAGATAAATAGTAACTTATGCTAGATCTAAAGATCGATAACAACGCAAGCAACACGGATTAAGATAACAAAAACGCAATCGATCTAAATCTTCAAATGACCAATACAAAATGATCCAACAACCAATCTAAAATCCATACTGATGTGGTCTGTAGCTGAAGCTGAAAGGATTACCGAGATCCTAAAACCATCCATCATTGATGCTTTTAAAGAAATAGGAGATTTTCAAGATCCTCTTAAGCTTCTTAGTAAGGTTAACACTATTACTTTGGAAAATAGTTTAAATCTCATAGCTCAGGAAAGCCTGGCTAAATTCAATACACTAAATGCTCGCAACGCTTCCATATCAAACAATCTACAATACACCTCAAATCAATCTAATATATTACTAACATCAATAGCGATGAAGGCAGTGATAGCTGTAACCATCTCCGGTGTCGCCGATATCATTTATTTTAATGATGATCATATTTTGCACAATCACAACAGCAAAAAAGCCTATGAATTAGGGGCTGATTATTTTGCTAAATCTATAAACTTGTTACCATCTGATGATCAATTACTACAACAAAAAGAAGCATTAGAGATAATCAACGAACTAAAAGTTGAATATCACATCGCTCGAGGTGAGTGCCTTTATCGCATTAACAACCTGAACGATGCTTTAAAGGCATATACAGCTGCCGATAAACTAATCTCGCCACAGCTTAATAAAAATGAACTTAAGATCACTAATTATACTTCAATTGGTAAATGTCACTTCTTGAAGGGAGATTATTACAACGCTCTAAATATGTTTTCAAATGCCCTGGCATTATCGCCCCAGGCATCTAATGATCCATCGCATGAAATGAAAAAGAGAGCATCGCTTCTTTATGACATAGGACAATACTATTATAAACTTGGAAAGTATAGCGACGCAATGGCAACATTCAAGATCGCTGTAGATGATGCAATATTTATACGTAAATATAATAATGACAAGGAGTTAGAGTTGGAAGCAGCAGAGCTTGAAACTCAAATTTGGTATGGTATGAGCCACTGTAATCGCTATGGTTTAAAAGCACCAGGTAAAACCAAAAAATACTACTCTGCTGCTTTGCAAGCCTTACCCCCAAAGAGCTCATATATGCTCAGGGCCCAAATCCATTGCGAATATGGTAGCTATGAGCATGAGGAAGAAAGAGACTATAGGAATTCCATAAAGCATTATAACCGAGCAATAGAATATCTTGATAACATCAATGAATCACATGACTTAAAGGACATTTCCACACTTAAAGCTAAAATATATAGCAATAAAGGGACATCATTCTTTGAACAGAGCGAAAACTCCTCTGCCCTTGAGTGCTACAACGCCGCCCTGGATCTTATAAAAGGAGACGAGGCAATGGCTAGTCCAAAAAAACATGCTGTACTTCTCTGGTATATTGGTCTTTGTCATAAAGGAATGGGTGAATTTTCAGAAGCTAAAGGTTATTATAATACTGCTCTAGACATCTTGGACAAGGACAAGAGAGAGGATAAGCGACAAGAAATCGACGCATTAACAAGGGAAATTAAAGAAGATAGAGAGTATCTCCGCGTCCTTGAGAAAGAGTACTTGAAAATATCAGAACCACACCCACAGCTCGAATCTAATAAAAGAAAACAAGAAAGGAGTGGCAACGAGAGCTATAATGACTCTAAGTCCATAAAGATAGTAGAATCCTTTGACGTGCTGGATCTCATATACAAGATAGCAAAAAAAGCACAGACCGATACAGCTAATACTAATACGTGGACTAGTCCGGAAATGAACGCAAAGACATGTGCAACAATAGGAATAGCGACAATAATAAGTGAAAGAGACAAGACCCCTAATATTGGGGAGATATTTTTAAACAACTATAATGAACGATCCGAGAGGAAGAGTGATAAATCGTATCATCATAGAAGTACACAACTAATAAAAGAAGAAAAATATAGAGATAAACTAAAAAATGGATGCAAAAACTCATCTCATATCAACCATCAAATGCGATAGACAAGATCAAGTCAAATTAAACAGTGCAGAACAGGGAACGCAAGATACTGATATGCAAACTAGCAGAACGCAGCAATAGTTGAAAATGTGGGATGGGAGTGCGTGCTACTGCTGTAGTAGTAGTTAAGTACTTGATGATCATAGAGCCAGAAGCGTTAATAGAATGGTGAGATATTTGACTTTTATTGATAATATCCTTATTTAAGATGAATATAAAACCAAATATATCAATGATGTACCCTCGATGAATAACCTCGTTAAATCGTATGCCATTTACACCTGCGTAACGGTTATGACAGAGATTGCTCGATCGTATATATATTCATATTATTACGCTCATAACCTGTTCGGTTGGAAAGATATAGAAGATGAATATGGAATACCTCCTATCAGCGGGACCATTACCCGCTCTTGAAACTGTGCCAGCAGACATAATATCAGCGGGAGGCTTACTGCTGATAGCCAGATCCTTAAGCAACAATCATAAAGTCAAACCATTATACCTTGAAATACTAGCTATATCAGCTTCAGCATTTAGCAGTCATATAATCCCCAAGGTATCATATGGCGCCATTACATTGGCTGAGAAGTTATGCTTCGAGTTGAGTTATGATATAAAACATGGCCTAACAGAGCAAATTTTAAACGTTGGGATCAACATAGCGACTACAATAGGAGTAAACAATATCGTTCTACAACTAGTTAGCCATCCAGAAATTAAGAGTATAGACCAAACCATAGGTATGAAATCCACAGCTATGGTTCGCCCAGAAAGTCAAGAATGGAAAGATGACAAAGACGCGAAATTTGTCGAGATTCCTTATAAGGATAAACATGAGCATGCTGTATCCTATGTGCAGAATATCATAAGTGATATAAAAGGATTTTTTGCTAGTTGGAATATTGAACATAATAACCAAAACACCCAAGAGGTTCTCAACGGCAACTACGAAGGAAGCCCTCTAAGGAATACTAGCCCAATGAAGGGCCTCCCTAGTTTTAGTAGTATACTGCTAAAAGAATCTAAGCTAAATGAATTGGCTGAATATGGTACAGAAGGTTTCTTACAAACAGCTGCACATGGAACTAATAGCCTATTATTACTAGGAAGCCACACCATTGTAGGCCTCATAAGCTATATCATGCCAGCTGTTTTCATGAACAGATTACCAGGAGGGGTGATCGCCAGAAGTCTATTCGTTACAGCCGTGGTTACATCTGAGTCGATGATCCAGTCAATTAGTGATTTACTTGATTTTCTTAGCAAAAAATATTCATTATCTATGCAAAGTACTGCTAATAGCAAAAAACTCATTGATGCTATGGTTGATTGTATGAGGGAGGATGGGCAATTGAGTGCTGTCGACAAACAAGTTATTAAGCAGTACAACGACCACTATATGAGATCATTCGGTTGCAAGGCCTATCATATCGATGATGTAGCTCTTAGTTCTAAATTCAATCGTGACTATTGTGACCAAGAATACGGTAATATAGAAAAATTAAGCACTTTTCTGTATAACATAGACAAGACCATGACACCTCATGAGTACTTGCCCTCAAAAGATGATCGAATTGCAAGAGATGTTGAGGTTGACCCCTATGATGGTGGTCATGCCGCGCATAACGAGCTATGCACTAGAATAGATGCGATATTTTATGAATCATACCTGGCGTAGAATGAGCAGAGCAAAACTACACAACTGCTTTTAGAAAAAAATCTACCAATCATTGGAAGAATTGCAGAGAGAGATTTAGACATCTAGCTGTTATAATGATGAAAAGGCCTCATTCAGGCAAGTATTGTTATGGAAAAACACCAAGGCAAACTTTCTTGCCAGCAAACACATCTCAGTTGAAAAAAATAACCAGATCATCTATGCTAACAGCCTATCTAACGGTCACAACCTACCTGACAATCAGATTAGCTGAATATATCGTGTTGTCAGATCAAATCTTGATTAGTGTACAATAGACCAGAACAATTTAGTGCATGGCCAATTCAGTCCATGGTCGATAGACCTTTGCATCCCAATCTCTTCTAGTGCAAACATCAACCGGACATACTATACTACTGGTTAAATACGATTTTTGACAATGAGAATAGATGATACCGCAATAATATTGTATAAGAGAACTGGTTACCAATTCAAAAATGTTTCTTTACTCAGAACGGCTCTGACGCACTCAAGTTATGATCATAAAATCAATTATCAGAGATTAGAGTTTTTGGGAGACGGTATTCTCCATGCAATTGTCTGTGATCTTGTATACAACTTGAATCCAATAATAGATGAGGGTGTGATGTCTCGCATTTATGCCAAATTCGTTAATAGCCCAACCCTTGCATCAATTGCTCGTACAATTGATCTGGGACAGCTGCTTCTGCTAGAGAAGAGCGAGGAAGCTGCAAATGGCAGAGATAATCAAAGAAACCTAGAAAATGCCATGGAGGCTTTGATCGGGGCGGTGTATCTGGACTCTGGCTATGATGCTACATATAATCTTGTGAAACGTCTCTGGTCTGGCCTACTGGCCGAGCCAATAGCAATCCTAGAACGCCGTGATTACAAGTCAATCTTGCAGGAATGGAGTCAGAAATATGTAAAAACCCTGCCAATATATACAATCTTAGGCCGAGAAGGACCTGCCCATGCCCCTATGTTTACTATTCAGTGCTCTGTTACAACGAGTCAGTTTAAAGACCTCTATGGCATCGAGGGGACCGAGGAGGATTCACATCCTATTGTTGATAGGCTTCATGCCTCCATTCCTGTTACGGATTTTAGCTCTATTCATCATGGCGGTGGTGCCATCGGTGGGCGGGATGGTTTAGTGTCTTATACTGCTACGGCTCAGGGGATGTCCAAAAAAGAAGCTGAACAAAGGGTGGCTGAAGCTGTGATTAATCTGATAAGATCTGATGGCAGGCTAGAAGGAACATAAATGTAGGGGCCTATCATCAATTAGGCCAGTAAGATAGAAGAGCCCCAATATTTATTTGGTCGAGTAGAACATCTGCAGATTCCCTTGTGCAGCGTGTGCAAGATAGATCATGAGCTTGCCCCAGTGTAAGATAAAATCCAGTTGGATTGCCTAAAGATGACAGGCCCTAAGGTTCCCAATGTAAATTGGTATATATAATATGGGTATAAATCAAAAAACTCTTGCCTTAATTCTCACCATTATCAATTCGTTTACGCAATTTATGTGAGTGTTTACCCAAAGATGGACAGAGATGAGTTACATGGCCCCCAGCATTAGATTAACCAATAATCCATTAATGAGCGCCTAAGAACCATCTCTATGTATAGCAAATGATGAGAATGATTGATTCGTCGGCATTATCTCAATGCGATTCAAATTCACATGCTGAGGTCTTGTTAGGCACCACAATATAGTTTCAGCTATATCATCCGACTGTAATGGCTCCCATCCTGCATATACCTGCTCTGCCGCCTCCTTGTCACCCTTAAATCTCACCACTGAGAAGTTTGTTTCTGCTGTGCCAGGTTCGATATTAGTGACTCTAATTTTAGTACCGAGCAGATCAGCACGTAGATTCAAGGAGAATTGCTTCACGAATGCCTTGGTTGCACCATAAACATTACCACCCCAATATGGGTATGAACCGGCGATTGAACCAAGGTTGATGATATAACCGTAACCTCTCCCCACCATTCCCGAAAGGATGTAGTTGGTACAATAGAGCATACCTTTAATGTTGGTATTAATCATAGACTCCCAGTCTTCGATCACACATTCTTGGGCTGCTGCCCTGGCCAAGGCGAGTCCGGCATTATTGATCAATGCTGTAATATCGCTAAAACCATATGGTATCTCTGCTATTGCCTTCCGGACTTCTTCTTTATTGGATACATCAAAACGTGCGACGTGAACTCTAGATTCATCAAAAGACTCACCGACAAGATAGGCCTTGAGAAGGTCCAACTGACTTTCATTACGTCCGTTAATAATCAGTTTTGCTCCATGTTTGGCCAAAAGAATGGCTGTAGCCTTACCAAAACCAGATGTAGCACCAGTAATCAAGACGGTTTCCTTAGCCAGTTCGTTACTGATTAACTCATTATATTGCTTCATATCCATATTCCTCCACCGAGATTTTCTGATTGAAATACTATACACTTTACATGAATTAATAAAGTTCACATGCCATATAGTTATGTTTTATCCTACAGAAAATAGCAATAATGCTTTGGTAGATTTGGAAAAGCATCCAATATCGGATCCAAGATTAAATAATGCAATGAGCAAGGAGCGCAGCTTATTAGAAACAAGTGAGCAACGAGCAAAGCAGCAGTATTTGAAAATGGGACCTGATATAAAATCTAACCCATTTAAAGCTTGCGTGGTGCCAAGGCCAATAGCTTGGATATCAACCATAGATGCGAAGGGAATTAACAATATCGCCCCTTTTAGTTATTTTAATGCTGTATGCCAACCTCCAACGATCATGTTCTCAGCTGGCAATCATCGCAATGGTGGCGATAAAGACACAGTCCACAACATCAAGGAAAATGGCGAGTTCATCGTAAATATTGTAACTTTTGAGTTGAGCGATGCGATGAACAAAACGTCATCTTGCCTACCCTATGGTGTCAGTGAGGCGGAATATGCCAAGATCGCCACCTGCCCATCGCATATTGTGCGTCCCCCTAGGATCAGGCTTTCACCAATTAATCTGGAGTGCAAGTGCGTAAATATTATTGATATGCCAAAATCGTGGAACAGAGCCGATGCTGGCACTAGTAGCTCTATCGCAAGAGATAATGTCTCAAGTCAGGTTATCTTTAGTCATGTCGTTGGCATACATATTTCAGAATCGATTATTACAAATGGCAGAATCGATATCACAAAGCTTAACCCACTGTGTAGATTGGGCTATGACCAATATGGCGTCATCAATGAATTATTCAGTATGCCGAAGATATTTTAGTCTATCACTACCAGGATAATGAAATGATTCTAGATCGATGACTAAGCGTGATAATCCTTTCAAGGCATGCTAGCCTTTATATTATAGCAATAAATACTTGCTATTTATTGCTATTTTGGTTTTTTATATTGAAATTTTTGCTGCTATAGCGGAAAACGCCCTGTATAATCCACGCTATAAGCTAATAAATATCAGAAATAGACGATGCAAACCTCATTTTTAGACCTAAACCAACCGGTGCTTTTACCAATACCTGATTCCCGGTATATATTTATTGCTGCCGGTTTTGCTGCCGGTGCCGCAGATCTTGGTGACCAGGGTGCTATGGGAAGGCTTGCGAACTATGTCACTGGTCAGCTTAATGCCCATCCGATCCTTGCTGGTACCAACACTAACTTTGACCCGGTCGGAAGACATATAACTGGTGGTGGCAATCACAATGAAAGGAGGATTGCCACTGAAACTCTGGTTAGCTTTCTCTCTTTATTGGATGGCCTTCAGAACGATCCAGAGGTCACTGATGGGATGAAGGAGAAATTAAGGAACATAGCTCGAGCAAATAATGATTGGAATTGTCTTCCTGGCTGTATTATGAAAGCTGGCAATATGCTAAGAGGAGCTCGAAGCATTAGGCAAGAAGGGCTAGAACCTCGTTTGTTTGAAGCAAAGCTTAATATCCTAGAAGAAGACATTTATAAAGGAATAGTCTCCGGTACTGGGATAGTGGAGCAGGGAGTAATGGCAGCTTTAAATTTAGGTGGTGGCAACGCGTTTGAAGTTCATAACCATACAGCAATAGGCAATGCCCTCTCAGAGTTTACAAAAATCCCTAAAAAAGTTGGCGACCATTATGCTGACAATCGTGAACCTGGAATAAGGAATAGCAATGCTAAAATGCAGACTCTTAAGACTTACCTCAGGAATAAGTTGGGGGAAAAGGCAACAGCTGCAAAGGTAGTTTCTTGCATTATTAGTGATATGCTTCCAGAAATGCCCCAAAACACCCTAAATGTTGCCACTAATATGGTGCAAGTGATGGGAGAGCATGGGTTGGTAAATAGGAATGTGCCTGTAAACCAAGCCAACTATAGTAAATATAACGATATTTTAGGTGATATACGAGCCGCATTCACAAACCTTGGATTTGTACCACCTAATGATAATAATTTCGTCTACTTTCCAAATATGAATGCCGATGATGATGATCTTGACTACAACATTGTGAAGTTTAAACCAAATATCGATGCCATCTTAAGAAGGAATGTTGTAGAAAGATTACGTGAAAATCTACCTAACCTTGAGTTTGGTTATATAAGCCTGGAGTACGAGGATATGGTGGAGCTACCTCAAGTGTCGGCTTTTATCAAAGCCGCCGATGATTGTGGAGTTAACTTACGTGGCAATTACAATAACCTTGATATGTTATTGGCTGGGACTATAGATGGACTTAAAGGATCTAATGCTAACAGGACAAGTTGCATAGCCATGGCTAGGGCAGTAAAAGCTCTTGGAGTTGCATTGCCAGATATGAATGGTTATATCGGCCAAGGTCACATAGAAGTGCAAGCTAGACAACAAGCTACACGAAAAATAGCAGAAGTATTGCATAAAATAGATGATATCTGTGTCGAGAAAGAAGTCGTAGGTCCAGGCGTCGTAACGAGTCATGACGAGATTTACAAGATATTCTGCGACCATAGTCCTCGCATGGTAGCCTATTATCTCGCTGAGCTCAAAAAAGCCTCTCGAGACGGAGCACTACAAGACCATGGTGGGCATGCCGATCTCTTCATCAGCCCCCATGCGATACTTGATAAATGCCCTCCTAAGTTAATTAGTAGAATGGCTCAAGTCTCAGAAATAATGCAGAGAATGGAGACAGGGAATGAAGTCACTACGAACCTAATTGATAATCTCTGCTGGTTGCTTAATGTATTGTACCAGATCTTCGACATGGGAGTATGTAGCACAAAAATGGATATGGCTATTGTGAAACTACATGATATTTCAGCCGATTATCAAGCTAGACACAATGGTGAACCAGTAGAACGTACAGCAACCAAAGTACAGAGCTTTGTTGAAAAACTTGCATGCCCAAACCACTTTGCAATTGGCGCCTACGATAGAGGAGCTGTATAATACCAGTTTTCTACATGAAATGGACAAGGTCAAATGTAATAGACAAGCCGGAGGTGAAGTCAAATTAAATGATACAATGAGCGACGAGTGAAGCAGCAGTAGCTAAAATCAGGAACTGGTATAATTCAAGGACTTGGATTTCAGCTAAATGAATTGAATATCGATGAGCTCGACTGTTAATATTGTGAAGTTTAAGCCGCATGCTGATGCAGCTCTAAGAAGGCCTATCGTAGGTTAGCAGAATTTGTTGTTCTGCCGATACATATATATGCCGCTACTTCCTATTCGCATGAATTTCCCTCACGCGAATAGTAGAGCGATATCCTTGACTATGGCAGGCACATCGGAGATGTCACCTAAAACGCCTGATGAGGTGCCGAATAGATCACTGCTTCCACCACCCTGGCTTTGGTAATATGCAGCATTTTGCTGATCTTGCTGCTGAATCACATTGGTAAGAGTGTGAATCTCAGACGCAATGGTACCTAACTCACTTACCACCTATGATGACTTAATGTTAGCAGCAGTGGCCTGGGCCACCGCATTCAGGTTCATACTCATGGCATTGCTTATTGTGATTGAATTTACGTTCTGAATATGAGTATCTGTAAAAACGCTCTGCATCGTAGTGTATAGCGATTGGGTGCTATCGAATGTGCTTTGTAGTTGATCACTATTACTGACCTGTGCAGTGTTCGCGTTTATGAATTCTGTTTTATTCAATAGAGTGCTAGCTGCATTATTCTAGTCTATGTTCATAGCTCCGTTCAGGAAACCACCACTCTGATCAGCAGCTTGCTGGAGAGTATAGAAGACCGATGCGGTATCAGGCTAGTATCCATGCCGCCGTCCACCATTCACGTATGTCATCATCATCTGCTGGGCCGAGCCAGTTTCTTGTATAGCCACATAGTATGCCGTTGATGAATAGCCATACTGAGCATTATAGCCAATGTTCATTAGCAGCATGTTGACTGAGCACTGGATGATCGATTCAGCTTGATATTGCTCAGATTCCGTCATAGAATCGAAAGTTAGGAGCTGAGCATTGGTGAATATCTGGGTCGCATTGTTGATAACATTACACATCAATGCCTGGATATTGTTGGATGGGCTTCCGCAATTCATGCTATTTTATCCTATATAAGTTAAAATTTTACCTCTTCGTCATCCCGAAGTCGTTTTATGATCTACAGTATATACAACTCATGAGATCAAAAAATGCAATATATGA
>CAIOSF010000129.1 GCA_903860855.1 uncultured Alphaproteobacteria bacterium
CCTAGTCAATGATAGTTAAGGCTTGATACTCAAACGGAAGACCAGAAGCCTATTAATAGAATGTAGGCGAAGGATGATCGACCGAGATACCAAACATTAACTATAGCAGACTATATTCTATATCTAATTGGGGATTATTCACTATTCTAGTCTTATGCACAATAGAGTTTATTACATTTTAAAGACCTCTTTCAGAACTCCTTCTTAGATATCCTTGGCATCACTACCATTTTCTTTTTCACCATGTCGCAATCCTTCGCGCAATGACTTGATGCCTTTACCTATATCTCCCATGATCTTAGGTATTTTTCCGGCACCAAAAAGTACCAGAGCTATCAGTAAAATCAGGAGAAGCTCTCCCATTCTTCCGTACATGCAATCTAGTCGTTATTTAACAGTTCATTCGTATGAGGACTCTAATACTAATTCTCAGATAAAACAATGAGGTGGAAAGAGTAACGTTTATAAATTTCACCAATTCCCCGGATTAAATAAAAATGCAACTGTGAACCCAAGAGGGTGAGTGGAACCCCATGTCTGCAGAGCGCTTCGTCGCGCAGCATGGCCGAGCATGGCTAACCTACTGCACGTCCATATTGATGCACTGACATGTCTTGGATTTGCGAAGCTTATACCAGTTTCCAAGTAGAATGGACACAAGCCAAAGGCGAAGTTAAAGCGGCAGTAGTTAAAAAATTGGAATTGGTATCACAACAAGATTGGACCATATCTAGATTGTCAGTTGCACTTCGAGTGTTTTTCTGTAGTCTTAGTCATATAATTACTTATAGATATTGATGTGAGTTGTTTGTGCAATACTCTCAAGATTTTCTTTACGATGCCTATGAAAGGATGTTGTTGCTACGTCGCTTTGAAGAAAAGGTCGGGCAGCTCTACGGTATGGGACTCATAGGCGGGTTCTGCCATCTGTACATAGGACAGGAGGCTGTGGCCGTAGGAATGGAAATGGCAAAAATTCCCGGCGATACCGTTATTACGAGCTATAGGGATCATGGCCCTATGCTGGCAGGTGGCAGCGATCCTAAAAGTGTTATGGCAGAATTACTAGGTAGAAGAGACGGTTGCTCAAAAGGAAAAGGAGGGTCTATGCATATGTTTGATCTGGATAAAGGATTTTACGGTGGTCATGGTATAGTTGGAGCTCAAGTCTCTCTCGGTACCGGCTTAGGATTTGCCGCCAAATACCGTAAAACAAACACTATCTCCATAACGATGATGGGTGATGGGGCTGCCAATCAGGGACAAGTCTATGAATCATTTAACATGGCTAAGCTTTGGAATTTACCTATAGTCTACATTATAGAAAACAACGAATATGCCATGGGAACTTCTGTTACTCGTGGATGCAGTACCCCTGATTTATATAAAAGAGGCGAATCCTTCGGTATTCCAGGTAAGAGGATTGATGGTATGGACGTTCTCGCCGTTTATGAGGCTAGCAAGGATATATTTACACAAGCACGTGATGGTGGTGGCCCCCATATCCTTGAGATGAAGACTTATCGATATCGTGGCCATTCCATGTCTGACCCAGCCAACTACAGAACAAAAGGTGAAGTTGAGGAATATAAATCTCACCATGATCCCATTATAATGCTAAAAGATTATATGGATAAGAACAACATGTTGAAAGATGATACAATTCAGATAATCGAGAAAAAGGTCAAATCGATAATCCAGGAGACTACTGATTTTGCCATGAAAAGCCCTGAGCCAGATAAATCAGAGCTTTTCACTGATGTTTACATAGGGAGCAATTGAAGTTAGAAATATATTAAGAATATAAATTAATTAAATAAGAATGTGGTACTTGTGATCAAAATTGCGATTTTATACTATAGCAGATATACTCACATCGAAGCCTTGACCAAGGCAATGGCAGAAGGGATAAGGGCGGAAGGAGCCGAGCCAATCTTGATGCATACCTCAGCTGCTTCTGCCGAAGCATTAAACGATGTTGATGGTATTATTTTTGGTACACCAACACACTTTGGTTCCGTTGCAGCCGAGCTAAAAGCCTTCTTTGATACAACAACTCCAGTATGGCTGCAGCAGAAATGGCGGAATAAAATTGCAGCTGGATTTACTCATTCCTCTAGCTTGAGCGGTGACAAACTCAATACATTGCAACAAATTATGATATTCGCTATGCAACATGGGATGATATGGGTTGGCCTTGATCTTCTTCCCAATAAGCCAAAGGATGATCTGAAACTAAATAGGTTGGGTAGCTGGATGGGGCTAATGGCTCAGAGCGATATGTCGAATAATGGCCCCGTGTCATTAGACGACTTGGAAACAGCCAGATACTTTGGTGGAAGGATTGCTAAGGTGACAGAGCGATTTGTATCTGGTACCAAGAACTAATAAGCAGGAGTATACCGAATGCTATATGGTATGAGCAACAAGAGACACAGCAATAGTTAAAAGCGGGAATTTTGGTATAACTATGTTAAAAATAACGGTCAGAGAAGCCTTACGGGATGCAATGGCAGAGGAAATGAGGATAAATCCCCATGTATTCATTATGGGTGAGGAGGTCGCTCAATACCACGGAGCCTATAAGGTAACACAAGGATTATTGGAAGAATTTGGAGAAGATAGAGTTATAGACACCCCTATAACAGAGCAGGGATTCACAGGCTTAGCAGTTGGCGCTGCCTTCGCTGGATTGCGACCAATTGTTGAGTTCATGACGTTCAATTTCTCTATGCAAGCAATTGATCAAATAATCAACTCAGCAGCCAAAACTCACTATATGTCTGGTGGCCAGGTTCATTGTTCAATAGTTTTCCGCGGCCCAAATGGCTCTGCATCCAGAGTTGGGGCCCAGCACTCTCAATGCTATGCTAGCTGGTATGTCCACGTACCCGGGCTGAAGGTCATAGCCCCGTATGCGGCCGATGATTTTAAGGGACTCCTCAAAGCGGCCATACGCGACCCTAATCCCGTTATCTTCCTTGAACATGAACTATTATATGGTCATGTACATGAGGTGATGGAGGAATCAATGACCAAAGATACCATATTACCAATAGGTAAGGCAAGAGTCTGGAGAAACGGTAAAGATGTAACCATAATAGCATTTTCCCTACAGGTAAAGAATGTGATAGACGCAGCTGAGAAGCTAGCAGGTGACCATGGCATAGATGCAGAGGTGATCGATTTGCGAACACTGAGACCTCTTGATATTGAGACAATATTATCATCAGTACGCAAAACAAATAGAGTAGTTTTAGTTGAAGAAGGCTGGCATTATGCTGGAATTTGTAGCGAAATCTCTGCTCAGATCCAAGAACAAGCCTTTGATTACTTGGATGCCCCAATCATTAGAGTAACAGGCAAAGACATTCCCCTACCTTACGCTGCGAATTTAGAAAAAGCCGCCCTACCACAAGTCGACGATATTATAGAAGCCGTGCTTGGTATTACTCTACCGACACCCGTACGGACTCCATAGCACATAGATGATCCTGAACTTGCTGGATCTAGTGTCCAGCTCGCTATGATGGGATGATATACCAGTTCCCGACTTTTAACTACTACTGCTTTGCCTTTGGTTCGGCCTGTGCCCAGTTCATGTGGAACACTGGTATTATTCACTCAACCATCTAGCAACTTCAACCGCAGCATAGGTCACGATCGCCCTTGCCCCAGCTCTCTTGCAAGAAGTAAATACCTCTATAAAGGCCGACTTTTCATCTATAACCCCAGCTTGAGCAGCGAATTTGATCATGGCATATTCACCACTGACATGATAGGCAATCATCGGTATATTATATCTTTCTTTCGCTCTGTAGATGATATCAAGATAGGGTATTGCTGGTTTAATGATAACCATATCAGCCCCCTCATTTATATCCATTTTGATTTCTGCCATCGCTTCATCGCTGTTTGCATAATCCATCTGATAATTCTTTTTATCAGCCCCAGACAGACATGCCATTGACCCCACAGCATCACGAAATGGCCCAAACAGAGAAGATGCATATTTCGCAGCATAAGCAATAATTTGCGTATTATGAAAGTCATTGCCCTCTAAGCAATCTCGAATTTTACTGACACGACCATCCATCATGTCGGAAGGGGCTACAGCATCTGCTCCAGCTTCAGCTATGAGCAGAGCCTGTTGGCATAGAGAGTCAATCGTTAAATCATTCATCACATAACCATCATCACTCGTTATGCCATCATGGCCATGGGACGTGTAGGGATCGAGGGCCACATCAACAATAACACCGAGATGCGGCAGGTTTGCTTTAATTTCACGAATTGCTTTACATACCAAATTCTCCGGATTCATCGCCTCTATACCACCATGAGTTTTGAGTTTCAGATCAATTTGCGGGAATAGCATTATTGCTAATATTCCTAATTCATGAGCGCTCTTAGCATACTTTATAGCCTCATCTACACTATAACGATACACTCCTGGCATAGTCATTATTGGCTCTTTACGAGCAGATCCACCCATTATAAATATTGGTAAAATCAAATCACGAACTAAAACAGAGTGCTCTGCCACTAGTTTGCGACTCCATTCCGCTTTGCGATTACGTCTTAGTCTTGTGTAGGGAAATGTTGGTGTTGGCATGGGAACTGTATTACGTATAATGGGCACAAGCCAAACAAGCTTTGAATGACCATACGTCAGTTTTTGATAGATGACAAATGCAATGGATAAACCGAGCCAATAACTCAGTCAAATTAATTCTATGTAATTTGCAATATCCTTGACTCTAGATAATAATTTTTAGAATAAAAAGATATCATGGATTTTGTAATATTTTATTGAGATTTCAAAAAATCTCTGCCTAAGATAGCTTTATGAAAAAAAACCTGGTTAGTGAAAAAATTTAGTCTCAAATGCAAGATACCCAAACATTATCATCGTTATCAAAAGAGCAAAAAGAAGTAGCGGCTCTATTATCAATAGGAACATTTCTTGAGTTCTTTGACCTAATGCTTTACATCCATATGGCGGTACTTACTAAACGAATTATTTTTTCCCCAATGACCACCATACAGCAGCTCTTCTTTCTGCATTTATCTTTTGCTCTACTTATGTTTTTCGGCCAATAGGAGCTTTGGTTCTGGGATGGATAGGGGATAGCATTGGACGCAAAACAGATTATATTTACAACTTTTATGATGGCCATCTCCTGTCTTGTGATGGCAAATTTACCTACCTATGAACAGATCGGCATAGCCTCTTCTTGGATCATGATTATTTGTCGGATTTGTCAGGGATTTTCTTCTATGGGCGAGATAGTTGGGGCTGAAGTATACGTTACCGAAGCAGTAAAGCCTCCGGCTCAATATCCGATTGTGACAATAATTGCGATTTTTTCTATAGTGGGAGGAACGGCAGCTTTAGGTATTGCATCCCTTGTCACATCTTATGGTTTCAATTGGCGTATCGCTTTTTGGATCGGGGCTGGCGTTGCAATCATTAGCACAGCAGCTAGAACAACTCTCCGCGAAGCGCCAGACTTTATTGCTGCAAAAGCCAAAATACAAAAGGCCCTTGCAAAAGCCGATGGCAATGAGGAATCATCGGAAAACAGCCCAACTATCAACGAGGCGGTTAACAAGAAAACAATAGCAGCCTTGTTTGCAATACAGTGTGGTTGGCCCATATGCTTCTATTTCTCTTATATACATTGTGGCGGCATGTTCAAGGATTTTTTCGGTTATACTTCTGAGCAGGTTATTCATCAGAATTTTCTCGCCTCTATGGCAAATCTACTAGGCTATATAGCTATCGCTATTTTAAGCTACAAGATACATCCCCTGAAGATTCTTCAAACAAAACTGGCAGCCTACTCTATCTTTATTTTGATTTGCCCTTACCTACTATATCACATAGACACACCATTTGAACTGTGTTTGATTCAGTCATTTAGTATGTTATTTATTCTTAGCACCAACCCTGCTATGTCTGTACTTTATACCCATCTACCTATTTTTAAACGCTTCGGATGTGCAACTATGGTATTCGCTATATCACGCGCCCTAATGGCCATACTGACTTCATTTGGCTTTACCTATTTAGAGAGATATCTTGGTCATTGGGGACTGCTCGTCGTAATGGCTCCGCTTTGTCTGTGCTTTGCTTTTGGCTTGCACCATTTTGCAAAGCTAGAGATAGAAGCTGAGAGATATCGTCAAAAGAAAAGCCCTGTGGCCACCGCGTGACCCCTTGTACAACAGGTAAACAACAAAGCTGACTAAGCTTCTTTTCTATTTCTGGTATTCCGAGATATATAGCAGCAGTGACAAATCTTACTAAAGTCTCAGATATCATTTTTTAACACTATCAGGTGATGTTACTCTTATAGTCTCCAGATCGTGCAATCTATCAAATTGTTTTATAAGGATAAAATCGTATTTTTTTTCCTTTATTAATATCTCAATCAGTTCACTTCCATTAATTTTACGGTCATCTCTTTCGATTTCAATTAACTCCATCACTTGATTTGCAATGGCTCTGGAGAATATATGCTGAATAGCCTCAAATGTGAGAGCCATATCTTCTATGGCACCGTGAAGTATAGCAGTTATAATTAAATCGGTTCTATAATATCTAGGTTGCTTTTGAGCCACATACTCGGCGAACATATAAGCAACTTCTAGCTGATGAGAGTAACATGACTCCCCAGATTTCCTCTTCTGATCTCCATAACATTCTCTAGCATAATAGATAGCCTTTTGAATCTCTTGCATATCTAGTAACTGACCAGATGTCTCACTCAATAAGAAAAGCCTATCGAGTAGCCTACTAGAATAATGGCAAGGTTTAAATTTTAACTCCCAGCTGTTAATATCTTCCATAACTACCTTATAATACCAGACACCATCTTTAAATATCGCTCATTGCATTTATTTAAATGAGCTCAGTATAACGCAAAATTTTGACTCCACTAATCTTGAATTATATTCAATATTAAGTATTAATCTCATATATTATATATAATAAATAGAGAATATCTCGTCCCTATTTTTCATTCTTGTTTTAGTTATACAATCTATGATACAGTGACAGAAGCGATTTATCCCAGAAATAACACATAGAAGGACAATTGACTAGATGTTTTGATCCATATTATCGATCTCATGGTTTTATGACGGCATGATTGTTGTTCTTGTTTTATTTTATATAGTTCATATAGTTGATGCCTAAAATTACATCACTTCCGAGACTTAATAATGCAATGATAGGGGAACAAAATCCAATAGCGCTGAGTCAGCGACATATCAAGCAACTGATCCGAAGGCTAAGACAACCAAAGCAGCGGAATTTAAAAACTAGATCTGGTGTGAGATGCTCTTTGATATTACCTGCTATTGTCACATGTTGTGTTACTTGTGGATACTTCTTGTTTTTAGATAATGTTCATGCTTTGAGAGTTGAAAATACAGTGTGGGGAAATGAAGAGATAAATGACCCCTTAATTGAAAAATTATTGGATTCTAAAATAATGGTGAGATTAAAACATATTGATCAATCTGGACCAGGGCCATACCTAGGCTCATTGCCAAAATTTAGCAGGTATGAGCATTCAGTTGGAGTATGGGCTCTATTGAGAAAAAGCGGAGCTTCACAGAAAGAACAGGTTGCCGGCCTATTACACGACTCATCCCATACAGCC
>CAIOSF010000130.1 GCA_903860855.1 uncultured Alphaproteobacteria bacterium
CTGTGTGTTATAGAAACAAGGAGGTATTGAGGATGAAACGGCTATATACAGTATGTATTACGTTATGCATTGTATCTATGTTAACATATATAAATGAAGTGGACACTATGGGGCTGCTTCTTTAACATAAGTTATGCATCATAGTATCAAATTTGTCGAATATAGATGTTGCCTACTGTATTATACCAGCAGTGATGATTTCTATTTGGGAAATTATAGTAAGAGTTAGTGCTTCTAGTCGTGCGTTGTCAGTTTTTTCGAAAGTAATAAATTTAAACTTTTTGAACCTATTTTTCGCTATATTCTATTTCTTTTAAAATTAACATTCAATCATTGATAGTATGGGGGGCCGTTTGGCTTTTTTGAGAAATATTTTATTTTTGTGAGAAATATATATTTTATCTCTCTGGAAGAGAGAAATATTTTGATTCGGTGGAGGAAAATATAATGTTTTGGCGTAGAAATATTATAATAATTAAGAGAAAGAATATAAATTTATGGAAGAGGGCAATATAGTAATGCATTATTCTTTGCATGCTTATTTCAAATCTCATTACTATTGGAGACTGGAGACTACTGGAGACTAGGATGCCAAACAAAAGAAAGTATATTGATTTGATTTTGATTACTTCACTACCTACGTGAAATGGAAGGCTTAAGTTGGACCCAAATACAGCAGCACTCAGATGTAGATGAATCCAAAATGAGTTGTTGGCGAGTCGAATTTTATTTTGTCGAGCCTCGCCAACGAATATATGATAATCAGCTCGATGCTCAAATTGCTAATCTGGCTGAAGGACAGCCTAGAAGGGGGGAAGATACTATTGGTGCTGCTATTGCCAATTTGGGTTTTCAAGTTCCAAGACAGCAATTACGGGATAGTGGATCCAGAAGTTGATTTAGTGCGTTCGCATTAAGCAATCAAACAAATAGTTTATCGTTCCCAAGGCCCCATCATGACTGGCATATGGATGGTAATCACAAGTTGATAAGGTGGGGTATTGTGATCCACGGATGCGTAGGTGGATGCAACCGCAATATCATTTACCTTGTCGCAATAAAGCTGCTTTGTAGACGGAGTGGACCACTACCAGTTTCTGCGGCGATAAAGGCGGAGAAAACGTGCGTGTGGCAGAGTATATGATACATTGTAGAGGTATTATTGGTACCAAAGCTTTCAAGCCGGTATCATCCACACGAATTGAACACCTTAAATCATAATTCATACTGCTGTGTGCTATACTTTTTTCATTAAGTCAAATTAAACAATTAACTTGTAAATTAAACATCATCATACAACAGTTTTGCATATATATATTATCATCAGCAGCAATATCATCAAACATCATGAATTACTACTACTACTATTACTACTACCACTGCTACTACATGTAAATATATATTATTATCATGGATACTCTTCACGTGAGTCTTCCAGAGCTTGAATAGTTTCGCTGGTTACAGGAGGAACCTTTTCAAAAGGTGGCTCCTCATTGCTGCTGCTTACTGATCCTGTCAAGTCTATAGTAGGGATCTCTGTTAATAGTGGAGTTTGAGTAGATGATGGTAGTCAGGTGAATACGGTCGATCATCCTCGCGCTCGTTAGAAATATCCTCTTCCCCAGCAGATAGTTGTTATCTGGTGGTGGTGGGTAGTTGTGTTTTACCTAATGCACAGTTGATAAGGATTCCTCCGCTGGGATGGGAGTTCGAAGAATCTATTATTTAAAAATATCATATAATATTTAAAAGATTATCTACTTTTATGATATTATCATTTCTACTACGTACATGTTAGAGTTGAAACATCTCTATCTTTTGTCTTCTACAACTTCAAGCATCGCGGGTCTAAATGGGCTGCTGTATTTGGGTCCAACTTAAGCCCCCCATTTCACAAAGTGAAGTAATCAAATTCAAATCAATATACTTACTATCCTAGTCTCCAATAGTAATAATAATTCGGAGATTTGAAATAAGCATGCAAAGAATAATGCATTACTATATTGCCCTCTTCCATAAATTTATATTCTTTCTCTTAA
>CAIOSF010000131.1 GCA_903860855.1 uncultured Alphaproteobacteria bacterium
TGGATTCACAGTTTACTATGCGTCGCCCCCCTTGCATTGCATTATTTAATTCTGAAACTGGTATAATAGGAGAATAAAGAATGGGTTATAATTGCAAGATGACTCGTGAGATCACAAAAGCAGAGGTCCTAGGCCGAACCGATTCTTTCCTCAATCACATGGCGGAAGTGTCTTATCAAGCCCTGAATGGGCCAGGCGGCCGCGTCTCCTAGAGCGCATATGGTATGCCCTTCTATTTGCTTAGTCAGACCCAATAGTCTATCAATCTCGCTTTTCCTGGCATTACCTTCCACCATCCTATTGATGATGCGATAAAGCCAGCCAGTTCCTTCACGACATGGGGTGCATTGCCCACATGATTCATGCATATAAAATCTGGAGAGCTTGGCGATCGCAGCGATAATATCGGTTGATTGATCCATTACGATCACACCTGCTGTACCTAGGCCGCTTTGAACGGCTTTCAGACTATCAAAATCCATTAGCACATCATCACAAATGCTTCGAGGTAACAAAGGTACAGATGATCCTCCTGGAATCACAGCAAGAAGATTATCCCATCCACCTCTTACTCCCCCTCCATGCTTTTCGATTAGCTCACGTAGAGGTATGGACATAGCCTCTTCAACATTGCATGGTTTATTCACATGACCAGAAATGCAGAAAACCTTGGTACCACTGTTATTTGGCTTACCTATACTTAAAAACCAATCGGCGCCACGTCTTAATATGGTTGGTATCACCGCTATCGTCTCTACATTGTTTACTACAGTCGGGCCACCATATAAGCCATAGACAGCTGGAAATGCTGGTGGTTTAAGGCGTGGCATACCTTTCTTCCCTTCCAAGCTATTAAGTAACGCTGTCTCTTCTCCGCATATATAAGCTCCAGCGCCGCGATGAACATGGAAATCGAAACTATAACCGGTACCACAAGCATTTGCTCCTAGTAGACCGGCAGAATAAGCCTCAGCTATGGCTCTTTCCAGTATTTCAGCTTCTCGATAGTACTCGCCTCGAATGTATATGTAACCGAGATGAGCCTTTATTGCGCAGGCAGTAACCAAGGCTCCTTCAATAATTTTATGTGGCTCATATCTTATAATATCACGATCTTTACAAGTACCAGGCTCGCTTTCATCAGCATTCACCACTAAGTATGATGGTTTTTCTGGGGTGGGATTCTTCGGCATGAAGGACCATTTGACTCCGGTAGGGAATCCTGCTCCCCCCCTGCCCCTCAAGCCAGATTTTTTGATGGTATCAATTAGGTCATCAGGAGTCCTTTTGAGAAGTTGCTCTGTCTCACTCCAATCCCCTCGTTTCATTGCGGACTTTAGATCAGTCTCTAGCTTGCCATCGAGATTGATAAAAATATGATCATTAGCTTGTAGCATTCAAGTACACTATATGGTATAGATATTTATAAGTCTCTTAATAATAGAAGTTATATTTTCTTTGGTGAAAGAATACAACGTCCTTTTTTAAATATCATTTTTGTATATGTCATTTGAATGAGCAATACTATAATACCAGCTCCCGATTTTAACTACTGCTACTTCGCTCGTTGCTCGACAATGCTTCGTGATAACCCACTCTGCAGACATGAAGCGTATCCGTTTATCCTATTGGATTCACAGTCTATATTCAATAGGCGTCGCTCATCTCTCGGCCATGCTGCGCGACGAAGCGCTCCGCAGATATGGGGTGTGTCCGTTCATCCCTTTGGATTCACAGTTGCATTATTTAATTTGACTTCGCCTTCAGCTTGTCTATTACATTTGAAAACTAGTATAATTTATCACTTGTATAATTCAATCAATATTATCGCTCTTTGACAACATATGGGTGGTATTAAAGTAGGGCGCAAAGTTCGCAGATTTATCATAAGGCGATTTTCCACTATTTCGTGGGTAGCTTTGTCCTGCCTTGCCCTCGGAGCCCTATCTTTTCTTTATTTGTTTCTCTATTTTACCTCGGATCTACCAGACTATGACCAGCTCGCCGCATACGATCCCACCACTATAACTCGTTTATATAGCAATGACGGGAATGTCGTAGCTGAATATGCTCAAGAAAGAAGGATATTTGCACCCTATCAAGATATACCACAAGTTGTTATAAATGCTTTTTTGGCAGCAGAAGATAAGAATTTTTTTGATCACTCTGGCGTTGATCTGTTGAGCATTGTTAGGGCTGGGTTACAGAGCATTATCAATATCAGTGCCAACAAAAGAGTTGTTGGAGCATCGACCATAACACAACAAGTAGCTAGAGACTTCCTGCTAACGAATGAAAGGACTATGGGACGTAAGATCAAGGAAGCTGTCTTGGCTTATCGTATAACTAAGGCATATTCGAAGGAAAGAATTCTAGAATTGTATCTCAATCAGATATTTCTAGGAAATAAGTCCTATGGTATAGCAGCGGCAGCTCACAATTACTTCAATAAGGAATTAGTAGATCTTGATGTAGCTGAAGCAGCAATGCTAGCTGCCCTGCCAAAAGCTCCTACAGACATAAATCCGTATAACAATTACAACAGAGCGAAGGCAAGGAGAGACTGGGTAATTGATCGTATGAGAGAGGGCGGTTTTATAAGCGAAAAAGAGGCAAGACGTGCTGCTGATTCTTCAATAACCCTTAATGAAAGAAGTGATAATGATAAAAAGTTTGATGATAGCTTTTACTCGGAAGCTGTCAGAAGAGATCTGATTAAGCTATATGGAGAAGATGTTGTATATAAGCGAGGTCTCATCGTTAATATAAATATTAGTGAAAAATTACAGCAATATGCTGACGATGCATTTCGCAAAGGTGTTATAGCCTATGATCGCAAGCATGGGTGGAGAGGAGCAATAGGCAAAGTCAAGCTGACTAAAGATAATTGGCATGAGATGCTCTTGTCATTTATTGAGAATGATTCAACTAGGGCTACTAGTGAGTCAAATTATGTCATAGCTGCGGTGATTGCGATAAAACCAAAAGAAGCAGAGGTAGGTTTGGTTGATGGTTCTACCGGTGTAATCAAGCTAGAGAAGATGTTATGGGCTCGTAAAACTTTGCCAGAACAAGCGGTTGGGCCAGTACCTCAGAAGGTTACAGATGTTGTAAATATAGGTGATATTATTCTGGTAAATAGGCCAGAAGGCGAAGCTAGTTATAACCTAGAGCAAATACCGGAAGTTAACGGAGCTATGGTGGTGTTGCAGCCCTATACAGGAAGAATACTAGCTATGGTTGGAGGGTATAGCATTACAAACAATTTCTTTAATCGTGCTATCCAAGCAAAGAGACAGCCAGGTTCGGCTTTTAAAACCTTTGTCTATTTGACCGCCTTCGAGAATGGTTATAGTCCATATACAATTTTGATCGATGAACCAATGGCGATAAGCCAGGGGCAGGGCATGCCAATGTGGACTCCGAAGAATTATAAGAATGACTATATGGGAGCTATTTCTTTAAACACAGCATTCGCCAAGTCTCGTAACCTTCCAACAGTAAAGCTTATCATGTCCCTTGGTGTGCCTAAAGTTCTTGATACAGCTTCGCGTCTAGGGGTATATAAACAGTTTCAGAAAATCAAGCCAACCTATTCAATGGCTCTTGGAGCATTTGAGACAACTTTGCTCGATATAGGCAATGCTTATAATATCATAGCAAGTGGTGGATTTGAAACAAGACCAAAACTTATTGACAGTATATATGATCGATATGGCGAGTTACTATATAGGGATAAGGATATTGTCTGTGATGGCTGCGACAACTGGATAGATCCAGATAGTCAGGATGAGAGCGCTTTACCAAGTGTCCAGTATTTTCGCGCCAAACTGATCAGAGGAAGTCATAATAAACAAATGGTAGCCCTACTCAGAGAGGCGATAGAAAATGGTACGGGGGCAAGGGCCAAGGTTCTCGGTAGGGATATTGGTGGCAAGACTGGTACAACAAATAATAGTTTTGATAATTGGTTTATTGGTTTTTCAAATGATTTCACTGTCGCTATTTATTTGGGGTTTGATGCTCCTCGCACCTTAGGTCAGAGAGAAACTGGAGGTACATCTGCTTTGCTAATCTTTGTAGATTTTATGAAGAATGCTCTGAAGGGTTTGCCGAATATGCCGATAGCAAGTCAACGCAAGGTGATAGACATGGTCAATATTAGTGGCATAGAAGATGGGTCAGAGTCAGATGATGTCCAGATACCAACATATCAAGCCGAAATAAATGGATATAGCGGTAACTATGGAGAAGATGGAGGTAAGATCGGTGTGATAGATGGAACGAAGTTGCCTGAAAGTACGGTACAGGACCTGAATCAGATACTTATGAATATGAAGAACGAAGAATCTAGGTGACCTCTCATATGCATAAGTATAGATTCAATTGTCATAGCGGATCCGGCTTTAACTACTGCCGTTTTGACTTCACCTGTGGTTTGTCTAACCTGGTATCAGAGGATACACAGAAAATACAGTCCAAAATAAACTATGGTAAGGCAGGATCGCATGGATTCCCGCGGAGCGCCTCGCCGCAGCATTCTATAGCTTTTGTACTTTATCCTGGGCAAGCTTTTCCGCTTTGTCCTTGCTTTGTTCCGCAAGATCGGGATTTTCTACTTGCTTCTCCTTCTTTACATCGCCCATTATCTTATCAAGTTCGCTTTGCAAGGGCCCCTTGCCTTTGTCCTGATCTTTCACAACTGGCTTTTCTGCAAGTTCAATATTCTGTTGCTTCTTAGGTTCTTGTTCATCGACTCCCTTCTCCTCACCTCCTTTCATTTTATCTCCTATCTTTCCAAGCACCTCTTTCCACCCGCCATTTTCCTGAACTTTATCATTTATTTTTTCAGCAGCCATCATGCCGGCGAAAGCAAGCACCGCAAAGATGGCGCCAACTCCAGAGAGGAGTAAGATTGCGGTGATGATAAGCTTACCCTTATTATTCTCGAGGAACCCCTTGTCTTTTTCTGGCTCTTTCTCCGTCTCTTTGCCTTTTTCTACCCCTTTCTCCTTGTCTTTGCTTTTTTCATCTACGCTTTTTTCATCCTTGTCTTTCCCCGTATCGCTTTTCTCTTCGGCTTTTCCTTTACCGCTAAATGCACTAGATATAGCATCCTTAGCTTTGACTAACCAGCTACCAACAGCGCTAAACCCAGCCTTTATTTTATCCCATAGACCTGGCTTTTTCTCCTCTTCGACTTTCGGCTCTTCTATCTCAAGAGCCCCCATTTTTTTTCCGTCTCCTTCCTTGTCAACTTCTTTCTTGCTTAGATCCTGCATTTCTATTTCTTGATCTTTTGGCTTAACCACTTCTTTCTTGTCTTGCATTACCTATTCTTCCCATTCTAAAAAACTTAAGTATGGCTGTATCATACCAATTAATCCACCTTACGCAAGACTATATAGAAAAAGACGCGAGAAAAACAAAAAGAAGCCTGATTTTGACTAATACACTTGTATTTACTGGATTATTATGATGATTTTGAAATGTTTTTGCATGGTGTATATGGCCCTGGATTAAAGTAAGGTTTGAAGTTTCTGATCAAAACCTTTGATTCTTTTGACTCACTTTTGATTCTGTTTGCCCTGATCAACCTTCAATTGTGCTACTTCACTTTGTTCTTTTGAACCAGCAAAATCCTTTTTGCTCAGGCTGGCACTGAACTCTTTCAGTCCAGCCTTCATCTTTTCTTTACCTTCTATTGATATATCGATTTTAGGTTCATCTTTGCCACCGATTACGCTATCATCCTTAAACTTCGGTTGTTCTTTCTCCTGTTCTTTCTCTAGATCTTTCGGCTTTTTTTGCTCTTTCCCCTTGTCACCAAAATTTACCGTCCTAGGTTGGATCTCACCTCCTTCCGCTACTATCTGACTTTCAGTCTTTTCCTTTCCCTTGAAAACTCCTTTTATTTTATCCCCTAGACCTGAGGCTAGGTCTCCGCTTACTTTCATCCATCCACCATTTTCCTGAACCTTGTCGTTGAGCTTCTCAGCTCCCTTTTCAACAACTAGAGCGCCAATAAGGGCTAGGGCCGCGCCAACAATACCAGCTCCGGTGAAGATTAGTACTGCTGCAGCGATACCACAGACAATCTTGTGATTCTTGACGAATCCCATTATCATGCCGTCTTTTCCTTTTCTTTTTCCTTTTCTTTTCCATCATCTTCTTTTTCTTTTGTATCTTTAGAGTCCCCTTTACCTTCCTCGGCCTTTTTATCGTTCAGGTAACTCTTAACCTCTTTTACCACTATGACAGCAGCAGCTATGGCTCCCCCGATTGGACCGCCCATAAGGAATGCCAACACAATAATACCTATTTCGATTCCGATCTTTAGTTTTTTATTGCCTCCCTTATTTTGTCCCTCTTCTTTTTGTTCTTTCTCCTTTTCCTCTCCCCCTCCTTCTTTACCGGCTTCCTTTTTACTAAATAAGCCGACAACTTTATCCTTCATTCTGCCAAGGAAGCCTTTTTTTTCCGGCTCTTTTTCTCCCTCTTCCTTTGCAGGGGCATCTACCTTTTTATCTTCTTCTGCCTTCTCTACCTTTTCCTCTTTTTTGCCAAATACCTTACTAAAAGCACTCTTTATTTTATCCAAGAAACCAGGCTTCTTCTCCTGTTCGACTTCTTGCTTCTTCTCTGGCTCATCTATCTCAAAAGGCTCTATTTTTTTTCCGGCTAAGTCAGCTTCCTTTTCTGGGGCTTTTTTCATATCTTGCAGTTCTATTCCTTGATTCTCATCCTGTGCCATTCTCTCTTCTCATTCCAAAAAGCTTGAGCGGCCTCCATACCCCATCGACCAACTGGTCATATAGTTTCCGCAATTAAGCGTCGATATGAGTCTCGCTACTAGTTTGTAATTAACTCTACCTTGAGTTTATCCCATGATCAGGTCTTATACAACAGCCATTCTTTAAAATTGTTTTTTTCAATCATTTGCTATATTGACGATTGTGTCTTGGTCTTGACTTGAGTCTAATATGGGAGTAAGTGTCCTAGTGGTATTGTTCCTTTCAAAGATAGGGTTTATGGGCAAAGGATTTGGTATGAAAGGTAGTAATGTAATGAAAGTTATCAATTCTAGAGTTTCGTCTGGATTTATGGGGTTGCTCGCGATTGCCTGTCTAGCATCTTGCGCTGAAACCAGAGAGATGCCAAGTCGACCTGTTGAGGATGAGCATGTAGCTCATCATATTTGGCTAGATGTTGGTCTGATAGAAATTATAAATAATGATACAGTGCGGGAAAAAGGCATATGGGTTCATAGTGGTCCTCACGATGCAGACGATGGGCGATCTCCACACGATGAGACTCGTAATGGTGTGTATAAGTTATATCCTAGGGCGATGTTGCTCGCTAGGCTTGAAAATCTTTTGCGATGTCGTCCTAAAAGTGAAGGAAAAATCCTCATAGTGATCGATAAGATGGGGATAAAGAAAATTAAAGGCGAGAGATATGAAATCAATTGCGAACTCATTGCATATGTAGAGAAAGGTAGTAGTCGTAAGACAATTAAGGTTGCAGCAAATGGTTTTCGTGAATTCACTGGAGAGTATGCTTCGGTGGAGAAGGGGGCTGAGTTGGTCAGGGCTACAAATGGGGTAATTGATGATGCTCAGAATAAAATTCTGGAAAAAATGGAGGATTTTATCATAAACTAATCCCATTCGTAACACATAATATAGCTTATTTAAGGATGAATTGACAAAATAACTGTAGTAGATTTTCCCTATATAAAGTGTAAACTCATTCAGATAAATTATAGATTTTTACTCAAAACAGGGTTGTTTAATTGCGATGTTGGTTATAAGGCGTTTTCTCTGCTTATGGTTTATGGCTTTTAGTGCATTATTTCTGTGTAATGATGCCGGAGCGATTGATTTTAATGAGATGAAGAGGGCACGTAGTTATTACGCTTGGGACGTCTATACTGATCGTACGAATGGTTGCCACGCAATATCTAAGCCATCGGAAAGTAAAGCCTTTAATGGCATTAGAAATATACCGTATATTGTCATATCCTATAAGAAGCCAGACAGGTATACCTTCAGTATATATGCTGGCTACACCCTGCACGAAACGAAAGAACCACTTATAATAGTGAATGAGGAGACTTTTGCTTTAAGAGCATACCGTGATTTCTTTGCTTACACTTATGATAGCAAAGATGATGTTGCCATATTTAATAATGCAATGAAGGACACCAAATACATAAAAGTCAGAACATATAACTCTGCTGGCGAAACTTCGTTGGATTACTATTCTCTGCGGGGTTTCCTGAAGGCAGCTAGATTTATGCAAAAATATTGTGAATAAAACGGACTGATACCA
>CAIOSF010000132.1 GCA_903860855.1 uncultured Alphaproteobacteria bacterium
ATACTGATAATGTCGACAAAGTAAAAGCAAAAAGGAAGGTAGACTATGCTGAAAATAAAAATGGTCTTCGTGATAAAATGCTCAAAAACTATCAGGACAATAGGGAGGAGCGGTTGAAGCAAAGTACCGAGTACAGAAAGAAGAACCCAGAGGTTGCTAAGAAGTCTAGGGATAAGATGAAGGGCAAAAACTTAGATAGGAATAGGAAGGCGAAAAATGAACTACAAGACCACTATGTAGTTACCCTTTTAACCGAGAATAGTAAATTGATGCCTGCGGATGTACGTGAGAACAAGGAGCTTATTGATTTGAAGCGATTACAATTAAAACTAAAACGAAGTCTAAATGAAGCCAAAGGTAACTCCAGAGCTAAAGGAAATTCTTGATAAGCTATGCGAATCTGACGATACGCATGATGTAGAGGGCAAGGAAATGGCATTTACTGAGTGGAGGCAAAATGTAGATGAGATATTGTTCAATATTATTTATGTTGCAACAAGCACTAAGAGTACGTATGGAGTTCTTTTCACTAACATCCACAAATTCTTGAGTTCACTATCTACCAATACCGAGCCATTAGAAAAAAGAAGTTTGACTAATACCACCCCAGTGATGAGTAAGACCAGCATAAGTCATTCCAATGCTAATGTGTCGGCAGATTCAATAAGACCCGCTTCACTGAATCCATTGAAGCAAATTATTCTTGATAGCATAAGTGGTTTGCAAAAGGGAACTATGGACATCGCAACAGCTAACGCTATATCTTCACAGGTAGACCAGCTTATAAATATCGGCAGAACGGAACTTGAGTTCATGAAGGAGCTTAGTAAGATAAGGTAGTTTTTATTCGCTGCCATAATGAACATTCACATCTCTCCTATCTATCTTGGAGCGTATAGGCTCTGGCAGCTCTACATCGGAATTAATATATGGCTCTACTGCTTTATTGGCTACTGCAAGCGATAGGATAAAGGATAGTATAAGGGCGGATACTTTGTGCATGATGAAGATTTATAGTACGAAAGTAGCTCTATATGTAGTGTGAACTTTTACATAATAATTTGTTTCTATTGTAAGATTACTACCTTCATGCTATGCTAGAAACAACACGAAGTAGATTTAAACCAGAACACAGGACATTGGCTATTGTAATGGTGAGCCATATTCACGATATACAAGGCGGAGGCACAAACCCTTCCGATATGTCCAATGAGGAATTGATAGATGTCTTGGTAGACACATCTGTGTTGATAGGTCAGGAAATGTTCAAGCGGATAGTGGCTCATAAATTTTAATTTTGCGGTTTAGATAATGTTTTTTATTTTTGTGACGGCGAAGGGCAATAGGTTAGGTCTGACCTTCTCATATACCAATCGCTAAATACGTGGGTCGTCCAATGGTAGGACAGAAGTCTCCAAAACTTCAAATGAAGGTTCGAATCCAACTACGTGCAATGAAAAGCGAGAGGGGATGTGCCTGTCTGGTCTTGGCAACTGACTAAGTAAATTGCAACGTGAAGGCTCACTACCTAAGCTAAAAATAGCGGATTGGAGCAGTTGGTAGCTCGCTGGATTCATACTCCAGAGGTCGTCAGTTCAAGTCTGACATCCGCAACAAAACCCCATTTAACGACTGGATGCCGCTTCTTATGGAGCGGCGTTTTTATTTCAAATACACAGTCGCAAAAAATCACTTGAGGAAACACTGGGTTGTGATAAATGCTGTTTATATATCTTTGCGATTATAAATAAAAACAAAAACAATCATGAGCAAAATAATCACACCCGCACTAAGCCCATATACCGTTGACCTGACTGGCAGCGAAAATCTCCAGACATCAAACATCTTAATCCAGACCAGCGGAGGCGCAGTAAATATTGTCCTGCCTGTGACTAACGAGGTCGGCTCACCAAAGGTAACAGTCGTTTGCCTTGACCACTCAGCATCAATAACACTGGCTTCTGGTGCTATAGCTGTGCCTAATGGCGCAATTGGACAGAGTGGATTCGTAACAAGCGGAACGATAGCGACCCTGAACGCTGGTTCATTTTTCAGCGTATCGGCTACTCCAGCCTACTGGTTGGTTTAATCTAATCGGACAAGAAGTTGTGGAGGGGGGGGGCAGGGATGTCCCCTTTCACTGTTTAATAAAAAAACGCACGTATGGATGGCACTGTAATGGACTTCAAGTTGGCATGGGTAGATGAGGACAATAAGAAAGTCCTTCATTCTAAGATGTTCGAAACCCTAGAGGCGGCAATAAGTTAGTCTGCTAATCATAAAGACTTCTTTATCTTCAATTTGAAGCAAATGGATAATGGAGAGTATAGCTGGGACTTGCTTCCATACGGGATGTCTACATGGTATCAGGTGGGATTGACAGCTAAGGAGTATTTGCCTTTGATTGTCATAGGGGTAGGTGCTTTAATCGCACTGTCCTTGCTTATACGAAGCTCAGGAAAGGATGAGCGTACAGCAGCTCAGATTTTATAGGCATAAAAAAAGCCGCTAACATTTTAGCGGCTTTTTTTATTTGAGCATCGGGCTAAGGCAATGATATACATTACTGTACAACTTCCTGCTTCA
>CAIOSF010000133.1 GCA_903860855.1 uncultured Alphaproteobacteria bacterium
ATTCCAAATCATATATTAATCCTGTACTTCACCTTACGTTTGAGTAATTAATTACAGTTATTTTGCTGTATTATTGTTCTGGCATTCCTTACTTATTCATATCATCATGTCAGAAGACTCAAAGGTAACACAAACGTCAGGTGAAGGAGTATCAACTCGTTTACATCCACTTGGCTTTAGTGCTCTGTCTCTACCCTTTTCTTCTCCTGCGATCAATGATGATCGTACTTTTATTAAAGAGGAAGTAATTAACAATCTTCCTTCTGCATCTTTTCGTTCAACTCGTATCCGAGAAATTTCACTTGGACGCCATTCGTCTCCTATTGGAATTCTGGACCTTCGACCTAATCTTTCGAAGACTTTTGATATTTTGACACACGGTATTCCAAAGTTTTCTGGAAAACAAAAAGATTGGAAATCTTTTTCTCAAAATATTATATTTGCTTTGACTCATCTTGGTTTAGTTTCTCTTGTCCAAGGTTTATTTCGTCTTATACAATTTGATATGAGTGAACATCCGCTTTTACCGTTCGGGGCGAAAGTCATGGCTCACATACCTGTTGTTAATCAGCGTGTTCTTGGTCCTAAAGCTGAATCTACAATTGCTGTTGGTACTCAAGAAAATGCAATAGACACAGTAAAGTTATGGCAATCCAAATCACAGAAGATTTGGAATCGTCGTACCTTTCGATTGGCGGAAGATGACTACTACGATATCATTCCTCCTCTGGTTGTTGAGACTTCTGCTGAAGAGACCGAATTATCAATTCCAGATAATTTTAGTTCTAATATAGAACATAATATAATCGGAGATAAATCTTTTGATGATGAGGACAATCAATTGCCCAAGCAAATATTACGTCGTTCAACTCGTTTGCAATCCAATTCTGGGAATAAAGGGGGTAAATTGCTTTCTGCCGTGGTTGAGAACCCTCTAATAAAACCTCGTATTCTACGAAATGTTGCTGAAGCTCGTTTTGATAATCTCAATAGTGAAGCATGGATTGAAGCTATGCATCAGGAAGTCTCATCTTTATTTGATCAAAATACTTTTGAATTTATAGCTTTTATTCCTCCAAATCATCAAACAGTTCCGTCGATGTTTGTTTTCGATGTTCGATATAATTCCGACGGTACAATCAAGAAATTTAAATGTCGATTAGTTGCTCGAGGAGATCAACAAGATTCTTCTACTTTTGGTGATACATATGCAGATACTATAGCTAGTAGATCTATTAACATTCTTTTATCTTTGGCGGCATTATACGATTTAGATCTTCAATCCATTGACATCAAAACAGCTTTTCTATATTCACCAGTAGCAGAAGATATATATCTGAGGCGTCCTCATGGGGTTGGTGATGAAATTTAACCAAAATATGTCAAACTAAATAAATGCTTGTATGGTCTAAAACAAGCTGCACATGAGTGGAAAGCTCACATCCATCAGACGTTTATTTCAATGGGGTTTACTCAATGTCGGTCTGACGAATGCGTGTATATTTACAGAAATAATAAAGAAGTTATAATCCTTGGCATACATGTAGATGATATACTTGTAGCCACTTCCTCAGAGAATCTTCGAATCTGGTTCAATGATACCTTATCAACAACATATGAACTCACTATAAATCATCCATTAGATAGCTATTTGGGTATGTCCGTTTCTCGAGATAGAGAAAATAGAACTATAAGAATTTCTCAGCCTGGTTATATAAACAGAGTATTATCATCATATGAGTTTGGAAGTGAACCTATCATCGATCCAATTACACCCATGGCTGTTGAACATGAGTTCGACAAGAAAATAAATCCAGATCCTCGACTTCTGTCTCCAACAGAAATGGAAGATTATCGATCCAAAGTGGGAGCAGTACAATATCTTGCCATTAAGACGAGACCAGATTTATCATATTCTGTTGGCCGTTGTGCCAGTTCTCTTTAACAAGCTAATGAACTCGATATGCAGAGAATTAATCGTATTTTTAGATATTTATATCATACAAAACATCTTTGTTTACAATTTGGTAGTAATTCTGATGGCAAGTTTTTGTTGGCTTTTGTTGATGCATCGTATGGTAACCACGACGATAGGAAATCTCATTATGGTGTTTCTCTACATCTTGGCTTTCCCGGAGGTAGCGTTCAAACTGTTTCAAAGAAAACCAAGCTCGTAGCCTTGTCATCAACAGAAGCTGAGTATATAGGTCTTTGTGAGGCTGCCAAGATAGTGGCTTGGGCTCGTCAGTTCTTAGAGGAAGTAGGTTACCCTCAACAAGGGCCTACAATATTATATGAAGACAATAAGTCTGCAATTAATATGGTAAATAATGGTAATGATCACGGAAGAACTAAGCATATAGATATCCGATATCATTATATTCGCGATCTGGTTGAAGAAGGAAAGGTAGTTGTTGAATATCTTCCGACAGATATTATGGTTGCAGATACCCTTACCAAAGCTTTGGACAAGAATAAATTCTTAAAGTTCCGAGAGAGTCTTGGTCTCACCTAGTCTATCTCAAGGGGGTGTGTTACATTATAGTGATTAATAATAATAGTTAGAATAATAACATTAATGTACTTGTATTTTTGTTTGAGATA
>CAIOSF010000134.1 GCA_903860855.1 uncultured Alphaproteobacteria bacterium
CTACCGACCTGAGAAACCTGATTATGTGGAATAAGTATAAGCCAGTCCGTTTCGTAGGTAACGGCGATACCGATGAGAAGAGAGCATACCTGATAAAGAAGGATATGATAAGGTCTCACTCAGAAGTTAGAGCTGTGCCTCCTAAACTACAAAAACAAATAGCTCCTGTTGTCCATCTTTCGGAGGAGCTACCGCTAATCCCGCCTGCACCTGCCTGTCAAGCCACTCTTCACCCCTGAGCGATGGATGGTCAAGCTGAATACGCCTCCATATCCTATCTAGTGTCTTAATGGAGCTTAATCTACCACTGAATAGGGCGGTATAGTATTCGCTCTTCTTTATTCCGAAGAGTGCCATCTCAAAGTCATGGACGTATTGAACGCTGAGCATCATGTCATCCCTTGCCTCTGTATTCTTGGTCAACAGGTCAATCGTTAGTCTGGTTATGTAGTTATTGCTTTTCATACAGCAAATGTACGGAGGCACTGCGCAATGGATTTGCGTAAACGAAAATGATTCCTTGAGGATAATCATTTTAACTTTTTTTTAATTGTGGTATTTTTGGGGAAAATAAAAACAGAATGAGGACAATAGCAACTGGCTGGTATATAGCCCCAAGACCGATACCTTTGTATACAGGCGCAATAACAAGCCCGAATCTCATCCCTAACACTGCAATAGCAACAGGCGGGAGATTTTTCTATAACGGTGTTCATAGCCCGAACTGGTATCAGGTGCAGAACGCAGCAGGAAAAACATTTTTCATAAATGTAGACTCCATATCTGGTGCAACATATGTACCATATGCCAACAAGCCATCGGCTACTCATGCTGATGATGGTACTACTGCACCCGCCGCACTGACATTAGCGAAGCCTGCCGCACCTATAAGTGTGGTCTCTATCGTATTCTCATCTTTCGGTCTTGCTGCTGGTCTGTACTTCGCTCACCGCAAACAATGTAAGCCGCTGGGATATATAGGCTATGGTGCGCTGGGAGCTGTATCATTTGGTATAGTAGGCGAGATAGGCGTAAAGGTATTTCAGAAGTAACCTTTAACCTCTGTAGCCAGACGCAAGTTGGTAGCATAAATAATACCGTCTCCCCATCCGACATTTTCAAATAGTTCAGGGTGGGTAAACTCATCAAGTATTTCAAAACATACGATAAGCCCCAGAAGACCCTCTGGGGCTTCGTTGTTATATACAGGGTATGCCTTGCTGCCGCATACAACCTCTAGTGTCTCATGTCGCTTCTGTAGCACTCCTTCTTTGGGATACCTACCTGCTACAGAAGTTGCCTTATTCTCACTGAGTTGTGTATGTCTTTTATTCATGATAGCAAAGATAGTAATAAAAGTCATAAAACCAATAATGGAGATAGCTAAACGGAAAGTGGTAAGTTGCATTTAATCAACATGATAGAATTTATTTAGTGGTTATATTTACATGATTTATTCCAGATTTCCGTGATAAGATTAACATCCGCAAACTCTCCATATACACTCACTCCTGAGCAATTTGCCGAGCAGGTTAATTTGCCGTATCTTTTTTTAGTTGGAACTGGTGGCGGAACGATAGTTATAAACCTGCCTAAGCTGGATGGTACTGGCTAGAAGAAACAACTGAAATCTATCAAGATGCATTAGTTGGATTAAATAAGATTAAGGTTGGGTTTTGTGAGGCGGGCTATTCAGGTGCTATGTCTCCTGCATCAAAAGATGACCTTATACATCTTTTTTTAAATGGTCGCTTTGTAGATATTCGGGTTAGGCAAGATGGTCGTGAATACTTCTTCGAAGGTGAATTTTTGAGGTCTATATTTTCTGATTTATATTTCAAGAACAAGAAGGAGGAAACGGTAAAAGCAGACTTGATTGCTATCAGGAAGATACTTCCGATACATTATAAGGCAATGATATATTTGGATGTACAAGATTTTATTTTACTACGTAAATACACTGCGTAGTGCGCAGGTATCTTTGTTCTATAATTAAAGAGCAATGA
>CAIOSF010000135.1 GCA_903860855.1 uncultured Alphaproteobacteria bacterium
GATCGCTCATCCAGAAAAATTTATTCATACCGCCGTTCAAGCTGGAGCTGATCTGCTTGATTGTCATCAGTTTCCAGATCATTACCGATATAGTGAGTTAGAGTTACAGAATGTATATAACAAAGCCAAAACTATGAAGTGCAAGGTGCTCACAACCAGCAAAGATTTTGTTAGAATTCCTACAAAATATCATGCAATGACCGAGGTTCTGAGGATAGAGCTTGAGATCGATGAGTCGTTTATGGAGGAAATTTGCATTGATCGTTCTAAAGCGTGCTCATGATGACTAATTGATTATTATATATTAGTTGACTTCTATATAGCAATAATCTTGAGCCATCTCATGGCCCCTACCATCATCAAGGGCTGAGCATAATCCATCTGCATCTATTCCATCCTCTGGAAATTGCTCACTCTGATTTTTGAAATCTTTGTGCTCACGGCCATACCAAGATTGCGCTATAAAGTCAGAAGTAACAAAATCATCCTTGGTACCAAACTTAGTGAGGTGTATATCGTGATCTACAAGGGTCATTATTGCGTCAAAGAAATTATATCCGAAAGCTTCTTGCATTATATGATTATGTTCTTTTGAATTATGGTCGACTACTATTACAAGAGAATTATAAAAGTACTTCTGAATTACTCTCATGGCGCATAAAGCAGAGAACCAGTCCATGCCATTCAGTGGTTCATCAAATTCAATAATATGGGGTGTTATTCCTATGGGATAATCAAGAAACTCATTCAATTTCTGCTCGTATATACTCATGTCGTCGTGATGTGCTTTCATCAATTCAACTATTTTGCTTGACATGGCTTGCAGTACGGCGCTAGCGCAACTAATTTTCTTTTTTTGCCCTCCACTCAAGGCATTGCCCCAGTCATATTGCTCTTCATCTAAGCGATGCAGCATGCTATTTGCATCAACGTCTGCTTGATGTTCGTGATAATCTCTTCCTTCCAGTTGAGCCAATATTTTGTATGCCGCCATTTTAATAAATGGTCTTTCGGCATTTTTCATTTGAAAAGGAAAGGCTATTACATTTAATAAAGACGTTTGGGGGGTCATGTACTCGCTTTGGGTTACCATTATGGTCTTAATGCTATTACCGTCGATTTTGGGATATGAGATGGTGCCACTGCCATTTATGAATGGAATGGATTGTATTTTTTTTAGGATCGTCAGCATTGTGGACTTTCCGCTTCCAGAGGGGCCACTGACTTCAATTTTAGCTCCCATAGGTAAATCAACTGGCTTGCTTTGGTCGATTAAGTTTCTGTCAACCACATCTATCTTGATATCTTCAAGGTGAAGATATGGATTATCATGTTCTATCATGTTGAAGTTGTTTTTTGATTCCTCCTGAATGATTTTCATGATTTGAGAGAGTTTGGTCATGGCAACCTTATATTCGTTGCTGTTGGTATGGCTCCAAGTCAAAAATGATTGCAACTTTCCTATACCATAAACGGCATCATAACTGCGGCGTATCGCTTGATTTACTTGGGCATCCAATTGAGCTATTTCCTCTAGGTTTAGTGCATGATTTGGCATATTAGCAAATGCATCGGCTATACTATAGTAGTGAAAGTAGCTACCCAATCCATATGTTATAAAGTATGATAATCGATCATCCATGGTAGCGATCGCAGTCTGCATGGAGTCGGACTTGGTGCCAGAGCTTCGTGCTTCATGCAGTGCGTCAATTTTAGTTAATAAATTCTTTTTAACATATGGTATTCCACCTCGTTCAGCTATTTGTCTCATATTATGAGATATATCATAGATCCTATTATCTATATTTCTCTCTATTGCATCTCTCTGAAAGTAAGCTTCTCTACTATCCTCAGTGACTCCCGCTCTCCACACTTGAATGAGATTGCTGAATACGGCTAATGACAGCATGCTCGTTGGGCAATTAGTTGATAGCAGGGCTATGCCCGCAAGGCCGGAAATCACTTCCCCCACTCCGCTTATCAAGTTGGATGCGCTATATTGTGCAACGGATGAGGAAGATTCGTGAATTCCTTTGATGAGATTTATCGCATTGTCATTATAGACAATTTTAAAGATATTATCCTCGGTGAATACGTGATCTATAATGTGCTGATTGATTTGGTTGCTCATAGTTAGATAGTAAGAGTCCATCACCAAGCGAGTTGCATAGTTTAGAACTATGTTCAGAGCAGAGGAGAGTAAGAAGCCAGTGGCAATATTTTGGCCATTCATGATCTGCTGATTGGCGTGGATGGGATCATTGGTGATGGCGTGCCACCAGTTAGATAGCTGAGTATTATATTCGTTGCTGATTGTGCGAGTGAAAGTCTCATGAATTACTTGTACTGCTAAGGTTAGCATTAAAAAAGAATTGATGGATGATTTGAATTCTGGATCGGGAAAAAGCTCTGACAGCTCTACGTAATTGGTATATACGCCAAGGGTGACATCTCGGTATGGTTTTACTACATCATAATTTAGAAAGTAGATGGCTGCAGCTGTAATGCCGGTTATACCTGCGACTATAGCTGCTTGTATCGGCTTGCTCGCCGCATTCAGTACATGAGAATGATATAGTAACCCAAGGGCTGTTCCCATATTGCTGAGATAGTGATTTTTCGTTATACCTGTTTTTGTGATTAAATCATCAGCTATGGTAATACCACCAATAATGCCGGACCACTTAAGTCCAGCTCCTGACGTGGCTGCTATCGTTGCGGTGGATAAACCATTGAGGAGGGGGTTGCTATAATTGTTAACAACTGCTCCGGCCATAGCTGCCATGCTAGCACCATAGCCTAAATATGCCTGAACCTTTGGATATGCCGCAATAGCGACTTTTATGCTATTTACAGTATAGCCGATCCAATTTAAAAAAGACATGTATCTCTCATAGTTATCGTGTTAAAGCAGCGGGCAAGATGATGGACAAACTGAAGGCTCAGTCGGACTATGGTCTTGCCATCAATTCGTGAAGTTGGCATGAACAGCCGATAGTAGTTTATATAATGCAGCTATTACTAAAGCAACATAATTTTCAGATGAGATTTATACGATTTGTCAGGATGTTGTTAGATTGTAATTGCAACGAACGGATATGATTACAATTAAAAGTTGTAATAAACAACGTGAATCCCGGAAAAAAACTTAAAATAATCGCCACTCCCTCTACTATTAGCTCCGTATATTCTAGATCTAAATCATAAACATTAACAATATGTTAAAATTTGTACTTGCAGCAATATTTTTCATTGGATATATTTTATTATATCTTATCACATATATTTTTATGAGTTAAAAATGTCGAATTCTCTGTGGCTTAATCAGTCTATTTTCCATAATATTGATTCAGAAGATGAATATTATGGTAATGATGAAGAATTGGGTATGCGGGCTCTATGGCGCAGCGTGATCACTCAAGCCCTCATGGATGCCTCTAGCAATTCCAAAAAGAAAAGTGACAAGATGTGTAAAATTCAAGCCATCCAGTGGTTGTTGGATGATAGTAGTGATTTTGCAGCGGTATGTGGATTGGCTGATATGGATTCACATTACGTTAGAGATCAGGCCAGGGCCGCCTTGAGTCGGGGATGTAAATGGAGGGATGATCATAAAAAAATGAGTAATACCAGTGTTCGCTACTAACTACTACCGCTTTGCCCTTCTCATTTTATTTAAATTCATCTTACGCAAGTGCCAAAAGATAAAGAAATAATGGTAGAAACTTAATATATTCGCGATATAACAATATGTAAATGCCAGAAGATATACTAGATTTATATAGTGATTATTTATTGATTGGCAATGGTAAGGCTGACTTACCGAATTTTCAATAAAAACAACAAAATCTCAAAAAAATCGTATTTTTGTTTCTTTCTATGCTTTTTATAGGCTTGAGATGACGAGGCTAGAACTCAATCATTACGCAATCAAAGCCAATCTCTTTTAGGGCTAATAAAACCAGCCAAAAAATCCTTCACTTTTTTAATTATTACTTGGTCTTGTATAACTATACCCCAGTACCAGCTTTGACTTAGCCTTTGATTTGGCTTGCGCTCATGCCATATGGTGTCCATTACATGTATCCATTTCATGTGGGTAACTGGTATTACTCCAGTTTTCTGGTGTGAATTGAAGCTCCCTTTACTGATTATTTCTTTAGCGGCCTTTTCTTTTTACCAAGTTTCATCACATAAGCTATAACCTCAGCCACTGCCTGGTAATGCTCATACTTTATTGCTTCACCTATATTGACCATGCTATACAATGATCTGGCCAAAGTGGCATTTTCGACAATTGGTATCTTATGTTCTTCAGCGATTCTCTTAATCTCTAGGGCTATTTCATCTTGTCCTTTAGCAATGATAATAGGGGCATCCATTTCTGTATCCTTATATTGCAGAGCTATGGCGTAGTGGGTTGGGTTTGTGATAATGACGTCAGCTTTTGGTACTGCTGCCATCATCCTGCTTTTTGCCCTTTCTAATCTCATTGCTTTCAGCTTGGCTTTGACCTCCGGATGACCTTCTTGCCGTTTGTACTCATCCTTTACTTCTTGCTTGGTCATTCTCATCTTGGTGTTATATGCTTGACGCTGGTAAAAATAATCACCAATACCCAGTAAGAATGTGATAATGCAGACGATAAGCATAATTTTGTTGAGTGCTTTGAGGACTAGCAGCATTAGGTCCCCAACCTCCAGCTTATACGAATTATAGAAAGTTAGGAAATCTGGCTCTATCACCATGTAAATGGCCGCTCCTATAAGAGATATCTTAAATATCCCTTTTACTAGCTCAACAACGGAGTTTAAGGAGAAGATTCTTTTAAGTCCGCTAAATATTGAGATGCGACTTAAATCTGGTTTGATGACGTCTGGGGCGCATATGATACCATGCTGCATAATCGATGACAAGATGTTGATGATGAGGAGAAAGCTTGATGGTAGCAATAGTAACAACAAGACTTGCAGTATGATTTCACGCAGAGTTTTTAGGTCTAGAGTAGTGTCACCTGAGAATAATGGGAGGGCTATTTCAAGATACATGTTGCCGATATACCTTCCTGCCCAGCCAAGAATTATTGCAAAAGTTAATAAAGATAGAAACGATCCCATCTCCTTAGAATAAAAGGTTTGACCTTTCTCTCTTGCTTCTTCTAGTTTTCGTTCACTTGGCTCTTCAGTTTTGGACGACTGATCTTGTTCTTCACTCACGGGCTATCAACCATCATCTTGGCATAATCCTTCTAAGTTATATTATGAATATTAATTGAAAAGCACTAGTTTTGAGTTTGGAGGCCGAGGACAGAATCGAACTGTCGTATAACGGATTTGCAATCCGTTGCATTACCACTTTGCTACTCGGCCATACAAAGAAATAATAGGAACAGAGTCCCTCAGCATCTGCTATATACGCTAAAGTCATATAAATATCAATAGGCTTTTTGCAAAACTTATTTTTTATGCATTTGCATTTAACTCAGCAATCTTTAGATATCATCATTATGATTCCTCTCAAATCTCTCATGCCGTTCTTGCGCTTCTATGCATAGAGTTGCTATTGGTCTGGCTTCTAGGCGACGTATTCCAATTGGTTCCCCTGTTTCTTCACAGAAACCATACTCCTTCTTCTCTATTCTCATCAGAGCTGAATCTATTTTGTCTATGAGTTTGCGACAGCGATCCTTGGTGCGTAATTCTATTCTTACTTCCTCTTCTACCGTTGCTCTGTCGCTCACATCTGGCTCGTTCCAGTTTTCCTCTCTTAAATACTTAAGCGTTTCGCCCGATTCAACTCTAAGTTCATCTTTCCAGATAAGTAATTTGCGACGAAAATACTCAAGCTGCTTATCGCACATGTAGTTTTCATTGTCATTTAGCTTATAATCGGGCTCAAGATCGGTTATTTGCTTGCTCATTTGCTGGTAATCAAATTTAATAAACTATACATCTATATCAGTAGAAATTATATGGGACTAGATGTACTTTACAAGATATAAATTTTACACGAATAACTAGTGAATTATCCATGATATTGAAGCTATTTTAGTTTAATTAATACTTAATTCTTTATTTGGTTGAATTATTACTAATATGACATATAAATTGCATGCTATTAGCGCAAAGGCTTTGATTCCAGAAAATGATTATGTATCCGAATTGATACGTTATCTAAAACCTACTTTTTCTCCAATAGTTCTAGATGTAGAGGCCAAAGCCAGGAGATATATTCAAAAACTGCGCGAATCTAAAGCGTCTAGCGTAGAAAGTTTTATGCATCAATATAGTCTTACCACGGCGGAAGGGGTTGCTATCATCTGCCTTGCAGAGGCTTTGCTTCGTATACCTGATAGTGAAACAGCAAAAGATTTAATTGATGATAAGATTAGAGATAAACAGTGGAAAGATTATATCGGCAAAAGTGATTCCCTTTTGATCAACGCCTCAACCTGGGGTTTCGTGATAACGGGCAAGCTGATGGATCTACGAGATTCCGATATGAAAATTTCCAGGATCATTAGTCGTGTTGGTGAAGCTGCTGTATTAGCATCGATAAAAACAGCGATTAAAATGCTATCAAATGAGTTTATCATTAGTAATGATATAGATGGGGCTGTACAGAGAGCGAAAAAGTATAAGGAAGAGGGCTATGGTGTATCATATGACATTTTAGGAGAGTCTTCTAGAAATGTTGAGCAAGTGGAACGCTATTACAAGAAGTATCTTCACGCAATAGACTTGATAGCTAAAGATAGTAGTAGTGACAAAGATATCCATAGAAGGACAAATTTGTCTGTAAAGTTATCTGCTCTCCATCCAAGAGTAGAGCTGATGCAGCATGATCGGCTGGATAAGGAATTGATGCCAAAGCTTGTTGAAATTGTTGGTAGATGTCGCAGTGCAAACATCACTATAAGCTTCGATGCTGAGGAGGCGTTCAGGCAAGATATATACCTCGATATTGTCGAGTCCGTGTTTAGTCGTTTTAACGAATATGATGGAGTCGGGTTTGTGGTTCAGGCTTACTCCAAGAGAGCATTCCCCATTATCGATTATATCTGTGATTTGACTAGGTCTTTTAGTAAAAAAATTCCTGTAAGATTGGTGAAGGGTGCCTACTGGGATGGCGAGATAAAAAGTGCGCAAGAGCAGGGGTTAGAAGGTTATCCCGTATTCACTCATAAGGTATTTACTGATATTTCTTATTTAGCATGTGCTGCTAAAATGATTGCAAATCAAGATAAAATTTATGCTCAATTCGCAACTCATAATGCTTATACCACAGCCGCTGTTCAAGCTATAGGGAAGGATGTTAAATTTGAATTTCAGAAGCTTCATGGTATGGGTAATACCCTCCATAATCAGATCATGCAGGACGGCTATTACTGTCGCATATACAGCCCTGTCGGTGAATATAAGGATCTGTTGGCATATTTAATGAGACGGATGCTTGAGAATAGTGCTCGTACATCGTTTTTGCATATGATACATCAAGATGATATCAATATTGATGAGTTGGTAAAGAATCCTATAGAGGAAGCCGAGCATATACTAAAATTAAGTAAAGAGATGGTGGACAAAGGGGGTGATGCATGTGTCACTGTCGATGATGACGATGCTCATGCTATTATGTTTCTACCAAATCCAGCTAATATATTTCAGAGTGGAAGGAAGAACTCAAGGGGCTATGAAATCGGTATAGAAAGTCAATATACCGAGATTCAACAGGGTATGGAGCGTTATCGTGATAGACGCTATGATAGCTATACAATCATTCATGAGTTGGAGCGAGACCATCATGACTTAGAGTCAGTTATTATAGTAAAGCCATCTGATGGTAATGAAACCATCGGTACCTGGCATAAGGCCAGTCATTTGGATATTTCTGAGGCTATTGAGGCGGCTGACATTGGTTTTGCCTCATGGTCAAAAACCAATGTAAACGAGAGAGCTGATATACTAGAAAAATATGCTGATATTCTACATGAAAATCGTTATGAGCTCTATAGTATATTGATAAACGAGGCTGGTAAAAACATTCGTGACAGTATAGGTGAGGTGAGAGAGGCGATAGATTTAGCGAGATATTACGCACTGGAGGCTCGCAGGCTGATGTCTGAGAGCATCACTATGCCTTGCTATACAGGTGAAACAAACAAATTAAGCTTTCATCCTAAGGGGGTTTTTGTTTGTATTAGTCCATGGAATTTTCCTCTAGCAATTTTTTGTGGCCAGATTCTTGCTGCCTTGGTTACAGGGAATAGTGTGATTGCGAAACCATCTGAAAATACCAGTCTCATAGCCTCTATGGCGGTGAAATTGCTCCATAAGGCTGGAATGCCAGGAGAGGCCATACAGCTGCTCTTGGGTTCTGGGAGAGAAATGGGCGATACTCTTCTGTCAGATGAGAGAGTAACTGGTGTCTGTTTTACTGGATCAACCACAACAGCCATGCACATAAATCGCATTCTTGCTGCTCGTAACGCTCCAATCGCAACTCTTATAGCCGAGACAGGTGGCCAGAACGCCATGATTGTTGACAGCTCGGCCCTGATAGAGCAGGTTTCAGACAGTGTTATCTATTCGGCTTTCGGTAGCTCTGGCCAAAGGTGCTCAGCCTTGCGCATGCTATATGTGCAGAAGGAGATATATCAGCAGACTCTTGAGATGATAGCTGGAGCTATGAACGAGATATCGATTGGCGATACAGATGACTTTAGCTATGATATAGGTCCGGTGATTACTGGGTCCGCCGCCAGTGCTCTTGCTGATCATGTGGCCAATATGAGGTCCAAAGGATTCAAAGTTATAAGTCATAAGGATGCAGCCTTCACTGTTGCCAGTAATGTTGATAGTGGTGGGGTCGATGGCGATGGTTCGGCTGAGCTCAGAGAAAGATTTAAGAAGGGCTCATTCTTCTTGCCTCATTTAATTGAAGTGACTTGTATTGGTGATATAGGTCTAAAAGAAAACTTTGGTCCTATTCTGCATATAGCTCCATTCGAAATAGATGATCTTGATAAAGTTGTGAAGGATATAAACAATACGGGTTTCGGTTTGACGTTTGGAATGCAATCCCGTATTCAAGGGAGAATTGAGCATGTGATCAAAGGGATAAGAGCGGGCAATATCTATATCAACCGCAGTACAATAGGTGCTCAGGTTGAATCTCAGCCTTTTGGTGGGGAGCGTAACTCTGGCACAGGGTTTAAGGCTGGGGGCCCTCATTATTTGCTTAGGTTTTTGAGTGAACGAACTGTGACTGTGAATGAGACTGCTGTTGGCGGGAATCTTAGTTTATTGGGGAGTAAGGGGCTGAATTAGATTGTGCTGAGGCTTGATCTTCACGTAACTAGGGCCTGTCATCAATTAAAATCACAAAAAGCATGATAAAAAATCAAATAGATATAAGAGAAATTAAAAATGCGTAGAGCCGATTGGTCATCCTGAACTTGTTTGACTTCACTTTGTTTGTCTATTGCACTTGACTTCGCCTTCGGCTTGTCCATTGCATCTCAGGATTTTATAAGTCGTATAAAGTTTTAGATCCTTAGATCCTGAAACGAGTTCAGGATGATGGTGCTGCGGTTTTCCCGGCTTAATTGATGGTAGACCCTAGTCATTTAGAACAAACTTAGGCAATAGCCATGCTCTTTTTACTCCTACTTTTGATAGAGTTGGTTCCATTATTTCGGCATTTTTGGCTATTTCATCCATATTGGGTAATCTATCTTTGATTGCAAAGATGATGCGATTAAACAGTGTAGCGCTATAAAAATTATTAAATACTTTCTTGTACAAAGCTGATTCAAGATTATAGTATTTACTATTCTCAAAGGTATTAACCGCGACGACCCCACCAGGTTTTAGAACATCGCGCATTTTAGAAACAAATTCTTCAGTTAAAAATGACATAGGCACATAATCCTCTGTGAAGGCATCAGCCATAATAAGGTCATATATCGGCCTATTAGGCAATTCTTCAACAAACTTGAAGCCATCTTCCGTAAAAACTCTAATATTTTTTGATGGATTAAATGAGAAGTATTTCTTCGCAACATCTATCACATATTTATTAATTTCAACTATATCAATAATAGCATCCGGGAAAATAGAAGATAATGTATTGATTATGATGCCCCCCCCCAAGCCAATCACCAAGATGTTTTGGGGATTAGGGTTGATGTATAAAGCTCCCATCATCAGCCTATAATAAGTCAGAGTAAGATTCAGAGGGTGATCTACTGCCATACAGCTTTGCCGAGCAGTTCTGATTGTTGGATCGATAAATGATAAGCAGCGCTCGCCGCTCATTTCGTATACCCATATTTGATTATAGGGCGTGTTAATGTAGTCAATAACGCTAATCTTTGACATATATGCCACCCGGCAAGTTAAGCTGAGTAATGAAAGTAATATAATGAATATTATAACGATGACAAGTTGGTACCATGTTTTAATCATTGTAGTTATAAAGCTATATGGATGAGTAAATAAAGTGCTACTTAATGTGTGGGAACCGATATTGTATAGCCATTGTGCAGATTATCATACACTAAAAATAGCTAATTTCTGCATAATGCATTTTTAAAATATTCAATAAAAATGATTTATAAATGAAGGATCTGGCGGTAAAGTTCTGATCATTTTTGGTATAGTCTTCGATAATCTAGCAATAACATGATCATTGACATGACTAGAGAGCTATAATAATAATCAACCCAAGTTATAACTCTTTGTAATTACTCCTTGTAATTGCGATTACCAATCTATGAAACATTTCATACCATCTTGTATACCATCTACCATGTCATGGATAATAGACACTGTAGGCTTGGCGTTTAAGGGATATATCTGCTACTCAATATACAGCTACCTCACAGCGTTATCTGAGCAACCAACAGTGATCAAGGGGCCGCAGAATAACAAATCTGATGGGATAGACCATCAAGCCATTATCTCCCAAGTTCACAATATGACCACTAGTGATCGTTTCTGCTCAACTGCAGCCGAGACAGGCAACTTATTGTTTTATGTTGCTATGGGCGTAAAATTAGCAAGTAGCAGTCATGTTGATCATAATGAAATGATAAATGCATTAATTAGAATGCCCATCGCCATAGTAATATCAGCTGCTGTTCAAGATGCATTGGGATCGTTGCGAGACGAGGGGTATATAAAAGTTTATAGTAATGATCCAGGGCAGGGCAGCAACCTATCGAGTGAAGTGAGCTCAGTAATAATCCGTGATAATAATCATCACACTTACATTAATATAATCTCAAAAGTTATTTTAAAAAGTTGTGGATACAACGATTAACTCATTTATCATTTGTACAGCCTACAGCATGATGTACCCGCGTAATATAGAGAGTCTATCATATGGGTGTCAGCTGGTCCAGGTCTCCTCGATGTAGTTGCAGCAAATCTCATCGATGCGATGGCTGCAGGCTCAGGCCTTGGTGTCGCTGCTCCTACTGCAATTTATTATGCTCAAGACCTGTCACAGTGTAATTTTCGCTTATCTTGTTTTTTTTTCGAAGGGGGGTGCATCCTAAGTTGATGCATGACCGTGAAAATAATATTGGTATCGAATTTCTGAAATACAGCGGTAGAACCGCAATTGGTTCTTATCTTTCTTACTTTCTTGATCCGACATTATCAACATTTACTTCTGCTACCTCTGGCTTCGTGGCAAGTTTTCTTACTTCTAAACTAAAGGACTATGGTGATGATAAAAGTCCGCAAGAGATTTCTCTCGCAAAATGTAAGTATATCGTTGGTTGTACTATTGATTCCATCGCATACTCAGGCAGTGAGCATGCAAAATTTGCACAGAGGGTTGTTTATTCTGTATTGTATGAAAATATTAAGCTTGTCGTCATTAATGATATCATAGCAGCTGGTTGTGCTGTGATATATGGTCATCCGGAGCCAAAAGATACCAATCATATTGATCTTATATCGGAGGAGAGTTTGCATCACGAGAGACACAGCGAGCCCCGTTGGATGACGATTATAGCTTTATTACGCCAATTCCTAAAAATAATTGAGTGATTGGTTATTCGGAGCGCCATGATATCATGGCTGAGTTATAGCTAATACCACGATAATTATCATTAAAATCGTTGGTATCTCATTGATTGCACGGAAAAACCTACCGGTTCTAGTGTTTTTATTATCGCGAAAGTCTCTATAAAACCTATATAGCGCGAGTGTGAATACAGTCATACCCAAAGCGGCAACAATCTTTAAATGCATCCACCAAAACAGCAGCAAAGCCGAATTTAACCACAATAAGATCGATCCGAGGGTAATAGCCATGACCATACTCGGTGTTGTTATATAAAACAACAACCTCCTTTCCATAGTGCTTAGCATATCGCCCGCTAGGGCATGGGATTCATTTTCATTGCCTGCTCTTTTTTCCAGGGAGCTGTGGTAGACAAAAAGGCGCGGTAAATACAGTACCCCAGCCATCCAGCATATCACTGATACAAGGTGTATGGCCTTAACCCAAAGGTAGATCATATTAACCTAATCTTCTAATAAACATTTACTATGTTCTCATATGGTGCGGCCGAAAAGACTCGAACTTTCATTCCATTTCTGGACAACGACCTCAACGTTGCGTGTCTACCAATTCCACCACGGCCGCAGGGGAACACGTCACAGTGTAGCAGTAAACTGTATTCATGGCAACATTCGATAGGTCGGTTATGGGGGGTAGTCGATTCCATACCACTTAACTTGCTATATCATCTTGTTTACCAGCATAAAATCACTATAATCATTGCTTAGATTTGCACTAAAGACATTTTTCAGCATATGCCACACTTAGATATGACGTTCTTATTATCGCAGCTTTTTTGGTTGGTCGCAGTCTTTTTGGCATGTTATTTTGTCATAATACATCGCCTCATTCCGAGTGTGAGAGCCGGGATCGAGGAAAGGGAGATGACGGTGAACGGTGACCTGCATGAAGCTGAGCAGCTTGCTAAACAGGCGAATTCTATCCAGTTTGAGGTAGAAAAGATGATCTTAAAAGCATACTCTGATGCGGCAGTGATTAGAGATAAGAGTATGCTGCAGGCTCAGGCTATGATCAACAAGAAGGTTGACGAAGTGAACGATGCCTTCCTTACATCAGTTAAGGCTGAAGAGGTGAGATCGATTAAGATGAGAAAGGCATTGGAGGATCAGTTACCAGTGATCATTGGCGATGTAAAAAGCAAAATAATAAGCGTTATTATGAGTGGATATGGGAATTTGTGATGAGTCCCCCAAGAGTTCTAAGTCCCATAGGCGAGCTCATAGCTTCAGATGGGCTGCCGATTATTCGAGGAAAATATAGACCAGGTGCTGATCTTAGCAAAATGTGTTGGTTTGGAAGCGGTGGTAAGGCTGAGCTGTTGTTCATTCCATATGATATAGAAGATTTGGTATCTTTTTTACAAAATATAACGGTACTGGCAAATGGGAAATTTCCCATTACCATATTGGGTATTGGGTCTAATCTATTGATTCGCGATGGTGGTGTCGATGGAGTGGTAATAAGATTAGGTCGCGGATTTTCATCTATTGCAGTTGATGCTGGCAGGGGGATTGTCAGGGCTGGCGCATCGTCTCTTGATGTGAACGTAGCGAAAGAATCCATGGAATATGGTATGGGAGGAATAGAGTTTTTCTCTGGTATTCCTGGAACCATAGGTGGGGCCTTGGCTATGAATGCTGGTGCTTATGGTTGTGATACAGCCTCCGTTCTTAAGAATGCTACGGCCGTAGCATATGCTGGTTCGATTAGGGTATTTAAACCAAATGAAATGGATTATCGTTACAGGGGTAATGGGTTATCGGACGAGTGGATTTTTGTCTCAGCTGAGTTTAACGTAACACCGGAGGATAAGAATGTTATTCAACAAAAAATACTTGATATTCAAATAAAACGCGAGTCATCTCAGCCAATTAGGTCGAGAACAAGTGGATCTACCTTCAGAAACCCAGATGGATATAAGGCTTGGCAGTTGATAGACGAAGCTGGATGCCGGGGGATGAGAATAGGTGGTGCTCATGTTTCCGAAATGCACTGCAATTTTTTCATTAATGATCAAAATGCTAGTTCCGATGATATTGAGAAATTGATCTCTATGGTTAAGCTGATGGTTTTTGAAAGAAGTGGCGTGGTATTAGAGGAAGAAGTTAAGATTATAGGTGTAGTGGGTAAATTTAAAGATCCATACGGCATCGATTCATCCTTTAACAATGCTTCGTGATGGTTCACTCAGCAGATTTTAAGTGTATCCGTTCATCCCATTGGATTCACAGCCTATTTATAATAAGCTTCGAGTCGTCTCTCCTGATGCAGATAATAAATTTAGGTTACTATAAATTTTCACAGCCCATACAGCTAATCCACCCATTCGCTCACCTCATGCAAGGCCAATGCTGAGAGCCGTAAAATTTCTGGACTTTGGGAGGGGCCGGGTGCAAGCCAAATGTAATAGACAAGCTGGAAGCGAAGTCAAACCAAAGGCGAAGTCAAAGCAGCAGTAGTTGAAAGCGGAATCTAGTATTAAACCTACTCAACTATCGCTTCTTTGCTAAGGTAATTTTTATGGCTGGTACTCCTATTATCCCTGGTATTATTACCAGCCACGCCTTCAAGAAGATCTTCATCATCTCCATCTTCTGTTTGACGATTGCCAGCATTACCTAGCTTATCTATGTCGCTTAGCTTTTCCTCCACGCGTTGAGGGTATAACTCGTCTCTATTGGACAATTCCGTGTCTATCTCAAACAACATGGCGGAGCCGATATCATCCCGCTGTTGAGATATCATTATGGTCTCAATTCTGTGCTCATCTTGTAATTTACGATCGGATATTAGATCGGTCACAATCAATGAAATGCATAATAACATAATACAAGGTAATCAAGGAAAAGAACGGGGTCTCCTACCAGAAGCACCTGTGGCAAAAATCGTAAAGAGAGTGAGATTAAAGAAAGTATAAAGGATTCTCTGAAAACTCTAGCAGAGAATTATATATATGAACTGAAGAAGGGTAAAATAGACGGTATAGCCTTGTCTAATAGGGCTGATACCAACTATAGGTGCGGCCTTGACTGCTCTGTACAAGACGGAATTGGATTTCTATAGCAATTTTAACAAAATAGTAGACAAAGCAGATAGAAAAAACCAAAAAGCGGTGGAAGCTGAGCTTAACGATATTTGTAAAAGTATATATGCTAATAAAGAAAGCCCTTTTTGCCATTTTTGTGGATCGCTTGAATAAAAATAAAGAAGCCACAATCAAAAAATCTGGTACTAACGAAATTTTAGGCGATGTCCCAAAGATATCTGAGCTTTTCCCGGACGTGGCGGGAGATGATTACTCAAAGGTAGATGGTAGTGAGGCGGAAATAAACGATATTATAGACTATAAGAAGGCCTTGGCCGGATGTTTGGATAATATAAAAGAACAAGCAAATAAGTTGAGTAGTGGGGTACCACAAATTCAGTTTGAATCTCGTGAAATTCAAAAAGATCATACCATCGACAACATGGCGTATTTCCTAGCTCTTAATCCTCAAATAGCGGCCATCATGGCCTGTGCTTGCCCTGATGGCATGGAAATATCAGCCAAAGCAAAGGGACAAGAGGCAAATTTTGGTAGCAAAGCTAAAAACTTTGGTAATGCTGCTGCCTCAGTTCTTGTTGGCACTGGTTACGGTATAGTAGGTACAGTCATGACCCTTACCCCTCCTGCTATTGCTGGTTTCTTAGTTTATGAAGGTACTGCTCTCGCTCTAGGCAGCACAAGCCTTGTCAGCACTACGGTGACTTTGCTTGGAGCAACAATGCCAGCTATAATTCCAATAGCTGCTTTAGCGGCTGTTATTGCTGCTGTTGTTGTTCTGAAGCTTAGAAGTGATGAAAAAGACAAGGATATCATATAGACAGCAACAAAGCTTGTCGATAAGGACAATATACAACATGCTGTCCAGGGCAAAGATTATAATGCGGATGACCCGCTAGCATTCATTGATAAAGAGGCTGTCATAGGGACAATTACAAAAGCTGCTGGGAATGGGTTTACGAACTATTACAAAAAGGGTTGCGATTATGTCAGAATCACTGAAGCAGAAAAAGATAAATCAGATTTTGCATTAAAAAAAGACGGAGGTGCCAATGACCTAATCGACAAATGTGCGAAGAATTTTATGGAAACGTTTATTCAATACGAGAAGGGGCTTGATAAAGACAGGGATGAGAATAGGGTGGAGGGGAAAAATGGGAAAAACAAATTATTTGTAAAAGAGCGAGACGTAGATCGCATCATAGGGAACTTAGAAGTAGCGGGGTTTAAAGTGTTGGGAGAGGATGGAAAGGCAATCAAAGCGAGCAATGCCTCTATGGCCAAATGATGCAGTATTGCTCCCTAGCACTAACCCGATCGGTCTTGAATAGCCAGTAAAAGCTATGTGGTTCCTTTTGCAAAGATTGATGGCATAACGGGTGTAGCATCTGCATGAATACCCATCTATCTTGCAATTCTCATCCTAATGCTGTATGAGTTTTTTATTGATTATTATGTAACTGGTTGTAGGAAAAATGCACGACATTAAGTTTATTCGCCTCTTGCCAGAAATTTTTGATAAGGGGATGGAGAGGCGCGGAGTCACTACCTCCTCCGCTGCAATTTTAGCAATTGACGATAAGGTATGTAATCTTAAAACCCAATTACAGAAGTTACAAACTCTGCGCAACCAAGTCGCAAAAGCTATAGGTGAGAAGAAGGCGATGAGACAGGATGCAGCAGCTGAATTGCAACAAGCTGAAGAGCTTAAAGCGAAGTTACCGATTTTAGAATCAGCACTTGCTCTGGCAGATAAAGAATTACATGATATCCTCACTACTTTGCCGAATATACCCTCAGATGATGTACCATTTGGAAGAAGCGAGGATGATAACATTATTTACCGTATTGGTAATATTCAATTAAAAGAACCTGTGTTTATTCCCAAGGAGCATTGGGTGTTGGGAGAGAATCTCAAGCTAATGGATTTTGCAACTGCTGTTAAAATATCTGGTAGTAGATTTGTCATTCTGCGCAACCAGCTCTCCTTGATGGAGCGGGCATTGGCTAACTTCATGTTAGATATTCATACACGAGAGTTCGGCTATATTGAGATATCCCCTCCTGTTCTAGTAAAAGAAGCTACAATGTTTGGTATAGGGCAGCTACCAAAATTTTCCGAAGATTCTTTTGCTGTACATGGTGGCTATAGGCTAATACCAACAGCTGAAGTTCCTCTTACAAGTATGGTTGCAGATTCAATAGTGGCAGAGGAGGAGCTTCCTCTGAGGTTTACCGCCTATACCAATTGCTTTCGCTCAGAAGCTGGCAGTGCCGGCAAGGACACAAGGGGTATGATCCGCATGCACCAGTTCAGTAAGGTTGAGCTTGTGAGCATTACTACGCCCCAAACATCGGCACAAGAGCATGAACGTATGCTTAGTGCTGCCGAGACTGTGTTGATTAGGCTTGAGTTACCATATCGTACCATGACGCTTTGTTCGCAGGATATGGGTTTCTGTGCATCAAAAACCTATGATATTGAAGTTTGGCTCCCAGGCCAAGACAAATACAGAGAGATATCAAGTTGCTCAAATTGCAGAGATTTTCAGGCAATAAGGATGAAAGCCCGCTATAAAAACAGTATATCGCAAGAAAATCAGGCGGTTCACACCCTTAATGGCTCCGGGTTGGCTATTGGTAGGACAATAATCGCTATAATGGAAAATTATCAGCAAGAAAACGGTGACATAATCATACCTCATGCGCTACAACCTTATATGCATGGCCTAACAAGAATTGAGAAACATGGCTGATAATAAACCCGAGATGGTCGATATAGAGAAAAAGGCAGATGAGCGGCGGGATCCGAAGCTTGATGATGCCACGAACTTGCATGAGGAAACCCGCAGTGAGATACGTTACGCCAGCTTTGATCGTCGGCTAATAAGCTTTACTGTAGATATAGCGATATCATTCATATTAATCACCATAGCTCAAAATATTTATAACATATTCTATGGGAATAACCTCAATGAAAAGATGCAGCATTTTTTTGTTGAATATGGTGGGCAGAAAGGAGGTATGAGTCTTGATACTGTTTGGAATTACATGATAGAGCAGGGCATACTGTACGATTATATAGCATGGAATTTCGTGATCCCATTCTCAATCATGACTACATATGTCATGATATCGTGGATTAAATTCAATGGAGTAACTCCAGGAAAATGGCTAACCAGAACTAAAATTGTTGATGCGCAAACATTTCAAACAGCCACAATACACCAGGATATTATTAGATTCCTAGCATACCCATTATTGCTCCTTACTCTAGGTGTAGGTATGGCAATTATCTCCTTTCGTAAAGATAGAAGGGGATTGCACGATCTTATTTCCGGTACGGCGGTCATTGTTAAGCCCAGTACGAGGAAGAGATATAGTAACTCGATTTAATGATCGGTATGAGGGTCAATCATCCGTCAACAATGCTTAGCGATGCAAGAGATTTATACGGGGTTTTGTTGTATGAATAGATTTAATGAAATCAGAAGGTAATGGAGCAAAGGCTATGAATGTATATGAGTTGGATGAGATGAAGAGCAATAGGCTTCTCTATAGAAAAGCCTATTGCTTATAAAGGTAAATATGCTACAATTGCCCTCTCGTCTGTGCTTTTCTCCATTGGCTAGGCATTGCCATTGCATGAAAGTAGAGGAAATAAGATTCTATAGGGCATCAAACATTAATCTGTGGGTGCTAAGGATGTAGTCAATTTCAGTACAAAAAAATATAGGAGATAAAAGATGCCAAAAATGAAAACAAAAAGCAGTGCTAAGAAGAGATTTAGCATTACAGCTAGTGGTAAAATTAAAGCTACTCAGGCCAATAAAAGACACAACATGAGAAAGCGCAGTAAAAGACAGCTAAGAGAGCAAAGGGGGTGTACAATCTTGAATGCCATTGAATGTAGGAGGGCTCTCGCTTACTTCCCCTATGGCGATTAGTCGCTACGTTTTTTGCCCTCAATATGATATTAGTAAATTGATTTGCTATATCATACTATAAGTGGAAGTAAAGCTTATTTAACCTCAGGTTGTTTATCTTAAAAAAGGAGTATTTAATACAGTGGCAAGAGTAAAACGCGGA
>CAIOSF010000136.1 GCA_903860855.1 uncultured Alphaproteobacteria bacterium
ATATAGCAGCATATTTTTTGTTTATCGTCACCCACTCCGACAACTCCTTTGATTCTGGCTTAATTGCACCAACAGGACATTCCGGTTCGCACACACCACAATCTATGCATTCATCCGGATTAATGACCAGCATATTGTTGCCTGCATAAAAGCAATTCACTGGACAAACCTCGACGCAATCTGTGTATTTACATCTGATGCAATTTTCCGTAATAACGTAGGTCATATGTATATATTATGATTATTCACTAATAATGGCTCTTGATTTCCAACACCATCCAGTATAGACTGAACGGCGTTGTTTGTATAGCTTGATTCCTACCGAATGAGCTGTAGATCATGCGGATATGGCGGAATTGGTAGACGCGCTAGACTTAGGATCTAGTTCCGAAAGGCGTGTGGGTTCGAGTCCCTCTATCCGCACCATGAGATCTTCTTAAGATTTCAGTTTTTCGAATTTCAATCCTTCGATTTTCGTATTTTGCGGGCGTAGCTCAATGGTAGAGTCCCAGCCTTCCAAGCTGGTAGTGTGGGTTCGATTCCCATCGCCCGCTCCAGGTTTTTCATTTCATTTTCTATTTGATTCACGCAAGCTAACTCTATAGCTAGGATATACTTTGAATTATGGCAAGAACTGGTAGTTGAATTGCGGCACTTGCCACAAGAGTAAATTAGTGCTATTAACGATAGACTTAGAATAGTAAACACTTCATTTAATTAGATCGATGTCCAGAAAATGTACTTTTACCGGTAAAGGAGTTCTGTCTGGGAATAATGTTTCCCACTCCAATCGCAAGACGCGCCGTAGATTCTTACCGAATTTACAGAATTTTTCGTTCTTCAGTTTAACTCTTGATCGCAGTGTAACGTTGCGTCTGGCAGCTCACACAGCAAGAACAATTGATCACAACAAGGGTCTAGATGAATTCCTTCTGGGCAGCCGCGTCGCCCTTCTGCAGAAGGAGGCCTTGTTAGTGAAGAAAGAGATCATGGATGCAAGAAAAAGCATAGAGAAAGCTACTGGAAAAATCACAGAGCAGAGCGCATAGCGCGTGCCGGCTTCTCCCGACCAATTTTCCCATGAATTAGCACATACTGGGATGGGTAATATAGCACCTGTTTGCCTTGATTATGATAATACTTGCATCTGACCACGCCGGCTATAACCTTAAGTCATTTTTAGTCCATCAACTATCAGCTGATCACCCGGTGATTGATTTAGGAACAAATTCCGAAATAGCAGTTGATTATCCTGATTTAGCCCGTCTTTTGTCGCTATATATGAAACAGAACAAAGGTATTAAAGACAATTTACAGAACCATACCAGTGACAATTCCAGCCCATCTGATTCTGATACCATCGGCATATTGATATGCGGAAGCGGCATAGGAATGAGTATAACTGCAAATCGATTTCCATGGATCAGAGCGGCATTATGTTCTTCTGTAGAACATGCCGTTCTCGCTAGACAGCACAATAACGCAAATGTTTTGGTTATGGGAGAAAAATTTACCGATAAAATTTTAGCTCTTGAAATAACAAAAGCCTTCCTTGTAACAAAAGATAGCGATGAAGAAAGGCATAGAAGAAGGATACAGAAAATTACCTCTTGTTATACTACTTGATGAGACTAGCTATTTAACTCATCAAGCCGTTGGCTGGATATTGAGAGAAGCTGGGAAACCAAACCAGATTGCCTTTATGGCATTCCTGGACAAATACTATGGTCGAATGCCAAAATTTTCTTATTTTTAGATCCTAATACATGTTCAGGATGGTTAATCAATTCTATACAATACCTGGATTCTGTATATACAAAAAGTCCTGGATCCGACTAGAGACCAATCTGGAAACTGGTATTACTCTATATTTTAAATCTCAAAATTCTCGACGTTACTGTTAAATATACTATTATTGTAGTGAATATTAGTACCGAGTTCATCTTGAGATCCAAATATAAATGGCGCCGGTAATACAGAAAGATAATCTATTTTCTTATTAAAAAGGCTCTCACAAAGCGAAATAGAATCCATTTTCAGCATGGTATTTTCATTCCTCTTCGTCTCTTGCTTTATCAGATCGAGTAGCCTGATCCTACATCCTTCGATCCTATATGCGCTAACTTTACACGCTTTACCATCACTGCCATCATCATACCTACCGCTTGGTTCTTCGACCTCAGCAGAAGTACTAAATACCTTATGTAAATTCATAACTTGCGTAAAATCCTTGTGCTCACTGTTATACTCGTTATTGTTGTATTTATCAATATCTTTGCTGTTCTTGGTAGAGCATACCAAGAGATCATAATCCTGCAAATCGCCTGATTTTGACAAATTGTCTAATTGCGCAACCATCTGTGTATCCTTCTGTATTTTTGTATCTTGATCTAACATATTATCCTCCTAGTAAAAATTAAAACAGCATAGCAGACTTAAAGGCCTGTCCCAAATTGAATTCAGAAGATAGAATTTGCATCATCCCATATACCATGCAGATAGCAAGTCAACTTACTATAATGCCCACTTCAGTTTTATACTTGATAGCTCTATGGAATCTTTCGATATACATACCAACCCACGTTGCCGATTGTAAAATCATTAATGCTTTTAATGCAATATGAATCTAATCAATATGCCTACTTGAATTGCTATACATGTCAATAAGTTTACATTAATTTGTGCATGAGATTAAATATCGTTATAATCAACTGTTATTTTGTATTATATGCCAGCTCCCGATTTTAACTACTGCTGCTTTGACTTCGCCTTTGGCTTGTCTATTGCATTTGGAAAATGGTATTACTACATTGCCAGCTTTTAAGTCATCATGATATTTTCTGTATTTTAAATGCTATATAATATCTAGATAATGAGGCGTTGTATTATGCAAAATCCGTTAACACCAAGGCGACTTCATCTTTCAAACTTTCATCCCTATGATCAGCATAGACAATGATCCCACCATTAACTCTTCGTGCCTCAATCATATTGCTAAGAATATCTGACACTTCGCGATCTAAGCTAGTAAACGGTTCATCTAGAAACCATATTGCCCCCCGTGATAAAAGCAGAAGCAGCAAACGCAATCTTTGTTGGTATCCCAATGATAGAGAAAAAATCCTTTGTTCCAAGATATCACCATCAAAATCTAGCGTTGCAATGGCAGCTTCCATTGCATCTGCGCTATTTAATAGATATGCCCATAACTTAATTTGATCGATCACTCTAAACTCCATATCGAGAAGGCCATTCGATGGTATGTAGCGAATGAAGCTGAAGTATTCAGCAGAGGCTGTATCGACGTCGATACCATTATATCTGACGTGCCCCTCATGATCATTTATCAAGCGAGCTAAAAGCCTTAACAATGACGTTTTGCCACTACCATTTGGTCCCCTTATGTGCAGTAGACAGGAAGGCAATAAAGAAAAAGCTAGGTTTTTGAAAATAGCCTTACCATCTCTGTACAGAGTTATATTATCACAGGTTAACATGCATTCTGTTGCTTATACTCACTATATAGCTTAGTATATTCACCGCTCGAACCAAGCAGATAACTATGACTACCATGCTCTATCACTCTACCACTTGATATCAAGTATATTACATCAGCAGATTCGATCGTCGATAACCTATGGGCGATAACTATTGTCGTCCTTCCTTTCTTAAGAGATTCAAGGGCTTTTTGCACTTGCTGTTCAGAAATGCTATCAAGAGCGCTAGTAGCTTCATCTAACAATAGGATTGGAGCATTTTTAAGCATTGCCCGAGCGATTGCAATCCTCTGTCTTTGTCCCCCTGAAAGCTTTGCTCCATTCTGACCTATCTGAGTATCGTAACCCTGAGGCATATTTGCAATAAACTCATGAGCTGCTGCCGCCATAGCGGCATTCTCAATTTCATCCCTTGTAGCATCTAAACGACCATAACGGATATTCTCCTCTATAGTATCGTCAAATAGAGTTACATCTTGACTTACAAACCCGATAGAGCTGCGAAGAGATGTCAAGGATATCGATTTTATGTCAATACCTCCTATGGTGATGAATCCTTCGTTTGGATCATAGAAGCGCTGAATTAGCTGCAATATTGTAGATTTTCCCACACCAGAACTACCGACAAGGGCGACTGTTTGTCCTCGTTGAATAGTCATATTTAAATCAACTAAAATTCTACTATCATCTTTATATGAGAAATGAATATCACGAAATATAATATCCTTATTAGCAGAGAAATGCACTATATCACCATAATCAGGTCTATGCTTACCATCGTCATGGCTGCTAGCATTTGCCACCAAATCAATCAAAGTTTTTTGTGGTCTATCGACGATTATGGGTTTCTCATCGATCATATTAAATACTCGTTTTGAAGCCGCCAAACCTTCTTGCATAGATGTGTTGAGTTGAGATATGGATTTTAGCGGCTTATAGGCCATCAACAAGGCCGTAACAAAGGAGAAAAAAGCGCCGGGAGTAGTTGTGCCGTTCACAACCTCCATACCACCATACCATATGACCAAGGCTACAGCCACACCTCCTATGGTCTCCATGATCGGTGAAGAAAGAGAGTCGATTATGGCGGCTTTCTTGTACATAGCAAGAATGCTTTGGGTTGCTCCTTTAGCCCTATCTATCTCATATTCCTCTCGACAATATGATTTAATGACGCCAATATTTTGAAATGTTTCATCCAATCTAGCAGCAAAACTACCGATTTCTTCTTGCATTCCCCTAGCTATCTTCCTCATACGGCGGCCAAGTCTAAATATTGGCAGAAATGCTATCGGAATGGCCATTAACGATATGAAAGCTAGGCTTGCGCTCTGGTATATCATCACGCCTATCAATCCCATGAGGGTGACGAGCTCGCAAGCTAGACCGGTGAGTATATCAGAAACACATCTTCTCATCGCGTTAATGTCGTTGGTAAAACGAGAAATAAGCTTACCTGAGTGGTGCTGATTGAAAAGAGCCATGTCTGCATGAACAAGATGGGAATACAACCTCATCTGAATGTCATTAACTACACGTTGGCCAACAACCTTCATGGTTGAGGACTGATAAAATGATGCCACCCCTTTAACTATACTATTTACAAGAACAGCTATAGGTATCAATAACAACATGTCGGCTTCCTTTTTGAGGAAAATTTCATCCAAAACCGGCTGCATCAACCAAGCATTAACAGCCGTAGTTAATGAAATGAATAGCATGCAGATCATGGCCCAAATGAGCTTCGAGATATGCTTACGGATATGTTCCCGGAACAATCTGCGAATTAATGATATGCTGTCGTCTCTAAATGCCAATGAGGTCCTCCATCTAGTCTATAAGTTTTTGCCAAAAAGATTTAAGCACCGACTTTTGTTTTTTAGTCTCTTTGCCATCGCTACCAGCTTCCTGCTCAGCCTGTAGCGCCTTCTCTCCTCGACTGACCACCAGTTCGTTGTTGCGCTCACGATGACTTCGATTCGCATCGCGCCCTCCTTTAGGATCAGCAGCCACTATGGTGTTGGCAGCATCACCATCTACTTCTACATTCTTACCATGGGTATCTTTTTTAGGCCCTTTATCTATCCTCTGATGGGTATATCTATGGCTGCTATCATATTTCTGCCTATCTCCTCTACGATGATCGTTTTGACTAACATTTTGGCTAGAACCTTGAGCACGATCCTGAGCTGAACCTTGAGGAGTAGCATCAACCTGCCCTTCTCGCCTATGTGAGCCATCTCTCTGATTATCTTTTTGGAAACTACCACTTTTCTGATTTTGACTCTGAGTGCTACCTTGAAATTTTCTATTTCTGCTTTGACTGCGCTCTCCCCTGTCTCGATCACCACTGCTACGACTAACGCTACCTCTACTTTCGTTATTGCGATGACCTCGCCTGTGTCCATCTCCATCCTGCGGTTTTACATTATCAACTCTTTCATGGGGAAGGATCGTAGGAAAATAGTCATCTATCGTTGATAGAGCTTCGCTCGCCTTACCATCTGGATCATCCTTGTGCTCAATAAAGAAACCGTCATATCCAGCTTTTTCATCAATCAATAATCGCACAATGACACCATGCTTCTTTTCTATATCATGTAACTCTGATCTTTTAGTGTTGAGAATATATAGAATAAGCTCTGCTGCACCTGATACTTCTATGAACAGCCCACCAAGTTCAATCTCAACTTGAATCGCTCTTAGAATGGTGCTGGCCGTCACCGGAATAGCTCTCATCTTACCTCTACCACCACAAGCATGGCAAGTAGTGAAGTTGGCCTCATATATGCTGTTTTGTAGTCTCTGTCTGGTCATCTCCATCACTCCAAATTCACTAAGCTTAGTGAGCTGGGTGTGGGCTGGATCATCAGATAGAGCTAACTTCATGATCCCCTCAACACTAACCCTATTTTCTGCACTTTGCATATCGATAAAATCTATGACAATAAGCCCTGAAAGATCTCTAAGTCTAAGTTGTTTCGTTACCTCCCCGGCCGCTTCAAGATTTGTTCTAAGAGCTGTATCTTCAACATTACTTTCACCAATCGATTTACCAGAGTTTACATCAATCGCTACTAGGGCCTCAGCTTGATCTATGACAATATAACCACCTGATTTTAGGGGTACCTTATTAACATATAGCTGATTTATCTGCTGTTCTACACCATACTTAGCAAATAATGGCTCCGTATCTGAATATTCTTTTATCTTGTCAACATGTCGCGGCAATACTAATTGCATAAAGGCCAAGGTATCTTGATAGGCCTTCTCGCCAGAAACAATGATTTCCTCTATCTCGCTATCATAAGTATCACGAATCACTTTTTTGATAACATCTCCTTCCTCGTAAATAAAGGATGGGGCCTTGCTCTTCTTTGAATTTTCTTGAATACTTTCCCATATGTGAATTAGGTTATTAAAATCACGACGAATCTCGGTTTTTGTTTTAAATATGGCATTACCACGAATTACAATGGCCGAGTCCTGTTCTTTTTCCCTCAGATCCTCAACTAGCTTTGCTAACCTACTCTCTTCATTAAGATTATTTATACTGCGAGATACTCCACCAAGCTTGTTTGAATGAGGCATAAACACCGAATATCTTCCAAGTAGCGATATGTATGTTGTAAGAGTCGCTCCCTTACTGCCCCTCTCTTCTTTGGCTATCTGAATCAAGATATTCTGTTCTTTTTTCAAAATGTCTTGTATTTTATATTTCTTATATATTTCGTTATAAATCAAATGCTCTAGTTTGTGCATATTACTGCCAAACTTAATACCATCACTCTCATCATCTATTTCGATCCTACCATCGGCCATATCTCTACGTAAACCAGATATCATTCCCAAAAGCCCTTCCTTCTCTTTGGTTGATATTTGATAGTTCAGAGGATGAATCTCAGCAAATGGCAGAAAACCGTGTTTGCCAGCACCATAATTAACAAAGGCAGCCTGAAGAGAGGCTTCTATCCTCTCTATTTTTCCCAGATATACATTACCTTTTGTAAGGCTTCGAACATTGTTTTGGTAGCTAAATTCACTTACTTCATTATCATTACATAAAACGACTCTGATTTCGTTATATAGTCCGTCTATTAAGATCTTTCTTGACATTTCTTTTCCCTGTGGGATTGAGCGATAACCGCTTTTGGGGTTGAATTAAAACCAATTGCACTAAATTAGTCAAGGTCGATGAGGATGTTAAAACATTCATATTTCCTACACCAATCATTGCATTACCGGTATGATCGGCAAAGGCAGCCTTTTCTTAGTGCGACTTTATTTGTATAAATACACATTCTCAGTTAATGTTTGCACCATAAGAGATGAAGA
>CAIOSF010000137.1 GCA_903860855.1 uncultured Alphaproteobacteria bacterium
ATATACGTTCTTATTTAACTATTGGTCAATGGGTTAATATTCAAGGAACATGGGATGGTACCAATCTAAATACTTATATTAATAGTACACTTATAACATCTACTGCTTTGGGTATTACAGCATTTGATTCTGGAAATGACTATCGTATTGGTCGTGGATGGGATGTTCTTGATAATACATATCTTACTGGTGAAATTGGTGAAGTTCGTATTTATAATATAGCTTTAAATCAAGGTCAAGTCATAGCAGATTATCAAAGTTCTTATAATATCCTTCAAGTTTCAAAAGCCATGAACTGTTTAGCCATCTGTCAAGACCAACCACAAAATGCATAGAGAAATGTATAGCATACCCAAAACAACAGCAGATGCAGTTAATCAGGCCAAAATAGATGGAAGGAGAGTCATCGCGGTTGGCACTACTAGCCTGAGAGCCCTGGAGAGCTCAACTATAGTGGGCCAGAATTTACAGCCTATTGTTGATGATGAGCTTCAGGTCCCCTCCCCCTCAGAGCCCAACTCGCTTTCCGTTATGGGCATTAACTTGATCCACCAAGCCAATTATAGAAATAGAGTAATATCATGTGATAAAAAAAGTACCAACATATTCATATATCCTGGCTATGATTTCAGGATGGTTGATGCACTCATCACAAACTTCCACCTGCCTAAGACCACATTGTTCCTATTAGTATGTGCATTTGCTGGTACTGAAAGGATGAAGAGAGCATATGAGTATGCAATTGATCATCAGTATAGATTCTTCAGCTATGGCGATGGGTCGCTCATAGAGAAGAGGTTATAACTAATTAGTTGCTTTTTAATATAACTACTTTATCATTATTCCGACTCAAGAAACTTGCGATACCAAGCTTCTACGTCTAGATATTTGGTTACTAGTTAAAATATTTTCATGCTTTTTACTTTCAAAATTCCGGAAATCATCAGAATAAGAACCACTACAACTATAATATCAATAATATTTTCCGGTTTTACCAGTGTGTTAAACACTTTACCTTGACTATAATATACTTGAAGTAGTATCTATTATATGATACATACCACTATAAGTTACTGACAATTTAAACACTATTGGACGTTTGGTCAGACTATGATGAAGAATACAACTGCCGGTATTGTGATATCTTGTCTATTTCTTTTATCATGTATCTTGACTTCAGCTGACGCAGTGGAAAGATGCATATACAGGCGTTATGGATCAAGTACTACAAAGAGCTCTGCTTATACAGTAAATGGCTGCAAAAAGATCGTCATTACCAAGGATCAAAAAAATATACATCAGAACTATCGGTACTGCCTCATACGTGACGGAGAAAACTATATATTGCCCGAAGATTGTATAGAAAAGGGCGTAGCGGTCCTGGAAGAATTACAAAAGCATTATGGGTATAGATTGCCGCAAAAATCACTGTATTAGCTTCGCCACGGCCTGGGCAAGGGATGCTACTAACACGGATGAATGGCTGCAAAAGGTCAGAGGGCTTGGCCTCAAAGTGCACTTCCTTTCACAAGAAAAGGAGGGAATTTTATCATTTAAAGCGGTAGAGAGCAAAGCTGATCAATATGGCCTAGGTTGACATGAGATGCTAGTTTTAGACATAGGAGGAGGCAGCACTCAGTTATCTGGGGTGACAGGAGAGAATTATTTTGCCTATAAAGGGCCATATGGTACAGATACATTTATTGGCTAAGTTCCGTCCAGATCAGGCAAACATCACCATGGCCGAGCATATCAAGAATCCGATTACGTTCCGTGGCTCTGAAATAGATGATATAATCAACTATTCAAATGGAATCTGGCGGAAAAGCCTGGGCAATGATCGCAATATTGCCCAAAAGATCAAAGATGGCAAGTTACATCTAGTAGGTATAGGCATCCTGATGAAATTTGGTATACGTAAACAGATGGGATTGGATAAAGAGATTATCACTCGAAATGAAGTGCTTCATTTGATAAAATCCATGTGCGATCTTGATAAAGAGCAATTCAGTGAAAAATATCCTCAACTTGGCCAAGTATCCTTCTCAGCCCAGTCATCCATGTTAATTTTACATGGGATAATGACTAGTCTTGGTGTTGATAGCATGAGAATATCTGATGATGACGTTATGTCATATGTTGCATTGAATCCACGATTTGTTGAGTAAAGTAATACCAGTTCCCACAAGTAATACCAGTTCCCACTTTTAAATATAATCGTATAGTCTTTGAAATGTTATGACATCACGATCGCCAACAACCCAAGCAATGGTTCTTTTTGTGCCATGATCTAATGCTTTTATAAGCCATTTTTTGTTTTTTTTGACTTGATAAAAGTGCCACATTTCGTCAAATGCAATAGACAAGCTTGAGCGAAGTCAAATTAAATAATGCAATGAGAGAGGAACACACATAGTAAAACTACTGTGAATCCAATGGAATGAACGGATACACCTCTGCGGAGCGCTTCGTCGCACAGCACTACCGTGAGCGACGAGTGAAGCAGCAGTAGTTAAAAGCGGAATCTAGTACAACACATACAATCCCCATTATTAAGGTGGCGAAATAGTAGATACCTATCTATATCCATTGATTTAAAGCTCGACAATGCTATACTTGAAATATGGAGATAAAAAACGGGTCAGGAGTGCTCATTATACACAATATGAAGGGCCTGCTTCCCGTAGACGCTGACTGGACTCTTTTTCCCCTTTGGCCCGTACCTGTTTGTGTCATTACCGCTATTTGCAACTGACTCCTTGACCAACTCCACGAACTTATCGTTCAAATATTTTTTCTGCTCGATTAATTTCATATTCTCTTCAGCCTTATGATATACCTCTCGAAGCAGCAACGTGATGTCATTATGCATCTCGAGGTCCACCTCTCCAACCTTGCTATCTCTAGCTTCACTATCCTCAACATTTTTATCAGCAGTCGGAGCAGAAGGAGAGGGCACCTCGAGCATAACCATCCCAGGCAAAGCCCCCCCTTCATTTTGCGATTTACCTCGATTTTCTAATCTAGCCTGGAGATACCCAATTATCGCTGATCGATTCCACTCTAGATAATTCAATAAATCGCTTTTCTCACTGTGATATGACATAAGGCCCTGAGATGGGATAACTTCACATAACAAGGCATTTTCCGCTGAGAATAACTCGATCAAACGAGAAAGTACCTGCTTGAGGTCGTGTGCATTGATTGGTATCATTTAAATAACCTCATCTATTCCATCTGCTCTCACCATATCCTCTATAGTCCAACCGTATTTAGGTGGTTTCATATTGGCTTGCCCCCTCTTCTTCACCGTATTATCATCGGCAATATTATTAGGGCAGATTGCCTCCTGCACCCCCAAAGGCACTTTGCCCTGAGAATCCATAACTTTTGCCATACTATTAATCCTCCTCTTGCTACCGCCATCATTGCCACCCATCTCGTTAGGACTACTTAAACCATCTTGACCACCACCCTTCTTGCCTTGTAGCCTAACCAGTTGCTGCTGAACAACATCACCGACTATATTAATCCTATCGGCCATTCTCTCAGCATAACCATTCAGCAAAAAGTCGCGAAATATCTTCTCTCCCAAGCCACCGCCAAAAAGAGTATCTGGCTCTATTTTTTCGTACATAGTTCGTATGGCGTGGGATAAGAAATATGTATCAAATTCCTTAGCAGCCTTAGCTGGAGATTTAGCGTACGAAGTTCCATTAGCAGATGTGGCTGTGAATGATGAGGTGGGACCTCCAGATGGTTGAGTTTCATCCATTAACGTACCTCTATAACTGCTTGCATAGCTCCAGCTTGCTGGATGCTTTTAAGAATTGCGATCAGGTCACCAGGTTTAACCCCCAATGAATTTAAACCCTGTACTAAGTCTCCCAATGTCGCATTTTCCTCTACGAGAGCCAGCTTAGTACCGGGAATTGACGGTTTAGGTTTTTCCTTCTTAGGATCTTTCCCAACCAAGAAATTAAACTGATCTTCATCCGAAACCTTGATCACCAAATTGCCTTGAGATACAGCAACCCTATTGATCTTAACATTGTCACCTATAACAACTGTGCCAGTTGCTTCATCTATAATAACCTTGGCTATTGTGTCTGGAGTGACGGAAATTGATTCGATATCTGCCAACAAACCAACAACATTGTTGCGATAATCAGATGGAACTACCAGAGTTACTGTTCCAGGATCATCTGCATAGGCTGCATCATCGCGTAAAGAAGAATTAATTGCTGTTGCTATTGATCTGGCTGTTGTAATATCTGGATTCTTTAGAGCTAATCGTACTTCAGCCATTGAATTCATAGAAAAACCAACCTCTCTCTCAACTATAGCTCCACTGAGGATATAGCCTGATGTCGGTGTTGGCTTGGCCTTGGCCGGATCAGGATCTGACATGGTACCTATACTAATCTGTCCCTGGGCAACAGCATATATCTTTCCGTCAGCTCCTATCATCGTCGTGGCTAAGAGGGTTCCACCTTTTAGACTTTTTGCGTCACCTAGTGTTCCAATATTTACAGGCACACGCATACCAGCCCGGGCAAAAGCTGGTAAATTAGCCGTTACCATAACAGATGCGACATTCTTTGTATTCAAGTTGGCCATATTATTTGTCGTACTAACGCCAAGACGATTAAGATAGTCAGTAAGACTATTATTGGTAAAACCTGAGTTATTCAAGTTATCACCAGTGCCGTTCAAACCAACAACCAAAC
>CAIOSF010000138.1 GCA_903860855.1 uncultured Alphaproteobacteria bacterium
AAAAAACGATATTCTGTAAGAGAAGCAAGAATGGTATGGCCTCGAGTTTGATTTTATTCAACATATTGAGGATGTTTGTGCTCTAGTACTCAAAGAGTGCGGTACTCATATAGCATCGGATCTTGAGTTGACGATTCTACTCTCAGATGATGAGAAACTGCAGGAATTAAACTCAACATACTCACATAAAAATGAACCAACAAATGTTCTGTCTTTCTGCTATGATCAACCAGTTCAATGTGACTACTTGTATCTAGGAGATATAGCTGTTAGCTATCAAAGATTAGAAAAAGAGAGCATTGAAATGGTCAAAAGCATGCAGGAATATTTGACACATTTAATCATTCACGGGGTATTGCATCTGCTTGGGCATGATCATGTAGAAGAGCTTGATGCAACGAAAATGGAAAGGATTGAGACCAAGTTGATGAAAAAATTTGGTTACAATGACCCATATATCTATGATGATGAAATCATTTGCAGCTAATAAAGTAGGCAAAAAGAGTGAAAAAAAAGACCATAAATTTGATGGGCACACTATCTAACTTTTTTCAAAAGAAGAAAAAAAGTAGGGCACAGAGCAGTAGAGCGCAGACTAATAATGACCAAGAAGGAGAGCTTATTGCTAAGCAACTTGGCCATTTTCAAGGACTAAAAGCATCAGAGGTTATGATACCTTGTGCAGATATCATCGCCGTAAGGCACGACACTAAATTGGCTGAATTACATGAGCAGTTTATTAAAACAGCCTTCACTAGAATTCCAGTTTATAAGAGTAACTTGGATGAAATCATTGGCTTCATCCACGTCAAAGATATAGTTCCTTATCTCGGTTGCGTGAATAGCGAAAAAGATTTCCATCTCCCCAAAGTGATTCGCAAGCCTTTATATGCTGCTAGATCTACTAAATGCCTAAGTTTACTGACCAAAATGAGACTGGAAGCCGTCCATGTCTCTATTATCCTTGATGAGTATGGCTGTACTGAGGGTATGGTAACTATTGAGAATTTAGTCGAAGAAATCGTCGGAGAAATAAAGGACGAACACGATTCCCTCCGCCCCGAGCAAGAAACGATCTTGAAGACCGATGATGGCTGCTACATTATAGATGCCAAGACCACAATTGCGGATGTGGCTGAGACAATAGGATTAGCTCCTGAGTCTTTATCAGAAGAAGAAGGGGAATATCAGACCATAGGAGGGTTCGTCATGTCATACCTGGATCGTATACCAGATAAAGGTGAAAAATTCACCCATCCTCCTTCTGGAATTCGTATCGAAATACTTGATGCTGATCAGCGTAAAATTAAGAGCATTAAGTTAAGTTTATAATATGGCCTGTCATCAACTAAAATCACAAAAAAGCATGATGAAAAATCAAATAGATATATGAGAATTTAAAAATGTGTAGAGCCAGTTGGTTATCCTGAACTTGTTTGATTTTACCAGCTTAATTGATGGCGGGCCCTAGATGAGTGACTTGAAAATGCATAAACAACCCAATAGAACTCCTCATAGTTATTTGCCTGAATTTACTTTACAAACAGTCCCATAGTAGGTTAAAAGGAATTAGTTAGTATGACCCAACATTGGTCATAGCTCTCCTATAGCCTAAAGCCTCAATTATATCATCCTTCACCAGGCCATCTCTCTCTTGCAGATCAGCTATGGTGCGTGCAACTCTCAGTACGCGGTTCACCCCCATCATAGATAGATTATATCGATTGACTGCCTGACTTAAAAGCTTACGCATTAACTCATCTATCTTGGCAAAATCACTCAGGTCTTCGCCATTTAATTCGCAGTTAAGTCTTATACCTCTATCTTTATACCTTACTTCTTGGATCTTTCGAGCTGCTGCAACTCTTTTGAGAACATCAGCTGATTCTTCTTCATTATCTTTACTATTGATCATCATAATTTTATCAGGATGAATAGATGGAATTTCTATTTGTAAGTCAAATCTATCAAGTAATGGCCCAGAAATTCTACTTTGGTAATCGGCAGCACAACCAGGTGCCTTACGGCAAGATGTAGCCATCATAGTCCCGAAATCACCACATTTACAGGGATTCATCGCTGCAATCAGCTGAAAACGAGCTGGATAAGTTACATGCATGTTGACTCGAGATACAGTAACCGTTGCTGATTCCACTGGTTGCCTAAGTGATTCAAGGACTGAGCGGGAGAATTCAGGCAACTCATCCAAAAACAAAACGCCAAGATGGGTCATGGTTACCTCCCCTGGAACGGCATTACGCCCCCCTCCAATCATTGCTGGCATTGAAGCTGAGCAGTGGGGATCATGGAAGGGTCTCTGCATTTTGATAGCATCTCCCAGAGTGCCGACAATGCTGGCTATGATGCTTATTTCCAGCTTTTCTGAGGTTGATAGAGGGGGGAGGATTCCAGGCAATCTCTTAGCCAACATTGACTTGCCAGAACCAGGAGGCCCACACATTATCGTATTATGACCACCAGCTGCTGCTATTTCCATGGCTCTCTTTGCGGCTTTCTGCCCCTTGACATCCTTAAGATCTAGATACTTAAAATCATCTAGTTGAAGCTCTTGTTTTGGTGGCATCATAATAGAATCGCCTCGGAAGTGCTGAATAATCGACATAAGATTATCAGCTGCAAGAATCGAAGGATTTCCGGACCACAATGCCTCTCCTCCATTGGCCTTTGGGCAGATAAGACCAAAATCCAGGGATGATGCCTTGATGGCTGCCGGTAGGATGCCCTTAACTTTTATTATTTTCCCATCTAAAGCCAATTCTCCCAGGATTAGATAAGATGACGTTTCTTCCTGAGGTATAATCTGCATAGCGACCAATAAACCAATAGCAACTCCCAAATCAAAGTGACTACCCTCTTTCAATAGATCTGCTGGTGATAAATTTACTGTAATCCTTTTAGCTGGAATGCCTAGGCCTATGCTTGAGAATGCCGCCCTAACCCTCCTCGTGATTCTGCAATCGATTTGTCAGGCAGAGTCCGACTATGCTGAAACATGGCAAACCTCCCGGTGCTATATGGACTTGCACATCAACCTTTTGAGCCTCGATACCAATGAAAGTTACGGTATGAACTTGTGCAAGCATCGTACGAAAGTCTTTGTTAATATCAATGTCGCACTATAGCGCATTTTGGATGAAAGTTAAGTCATAAGTTTGGTCAGTAAAATTATCAAGTCTATCGCGAATAAACTGCAGCACGTCTTGATTTGTTATTGTTTGTTTTAAAATTGGTTTGCCTTCTGATGATTGCCCATGCGCTAATAATGATCTGAGTGAGATGTGGAGTTTATAGCCGCAGATTATCCTAATGATACCTAGGGCAGATCTGCGTAGAGCATAGGGATCCTTTGATCCAGTTGGCCTTATATTGATGGCAAACATTTGTTGGATAGTATCTATTTTGTCAGCGAGAGCTACTATAGCTCCGACAAGATTCGCTGGGATTGGATCGCTCGGACCTACCGGCTTGTAGTGATCTCTTATAGCTATGGCAACTTGTTCATCTTCTTTTTGTGCCAAAGCATAGTAATATCCCATTATACCTTGTAGCTCTGGAAACTCCTTCACCATTTCGCTAACTATATCAGACTTACAAAGGGATGCAGCTCGTACTGCTAGTTGTTTTAGGCTTAGTCGCTTCGAATCATATTGCCCTAGATCACTAACCCCTCTATCAACGGCCTCTGCGATATAGCCAGAAAGGATCTTCATTCTCTCGACCTTCTCAAACAAGCTACCGATTTGAGAGTGGAATGCTACCCTGTGCAACTTATCTGACATTTTATCCAAAGAGCTTAGCATGTCTTGTTGCATGAAAAACATTGCATCAGAGAGACGAGCTTTCAGCACCTTTTCATTCCCAGCAATCAGGGCTTGTCCACCATCTTTTGGCTCTATGTTTGCTGTTATAACAAAATATGGAGCCAGACTTACCATGGGTATTGTAGAAATGGGTGAGTGATGAGCAGCGCCATAGAGATCCTCAGATTGATTCAATATATGCTGGAGCATTAAATATTTTTGATGAACCTTCAGGGAGGTAATCAAAACTTCTTTAGGCAATTCCATGAATTTCTGCTCAATCTTACCTATAAATACCCTTGGATATTCGATCAATCCGACAACTTCGTCTAATAGGTTTTGATCCTCGATCAAAGAGAGCTCGCCTATGTTGAGGTCACTTTGTTCATTTGATGAAAGTTCACTTAATTGCTTCAATTCGTTCAATCGATCAGTTAACTGTAGTAGAATCGCCCTCTCTCTCTCGTATTGATCTATAGCAACGAAAGCCTCTTCCATTGCCTTAAGATAATGGTCGGCATGTTCTATGGTTATTGAATGATTCGCCATGAATCTATGACCGCGAGTTTGGCGACCAGAACGAATATGACCAAAGCTTAGGTTTACAACCTGGTCATCAAGTAATGATAAAATTGAATGAATTGGCCTTACCCAAGTGATTGCATAGTCATTCCATTTCATGGATTTGGGCCAGGAAAAGTTCTGGAGTATTTCTTCAATTGCTTTGGCTAAGGCATCAGCTGCATTGAGCGTTTGACTTGAGCTGAAGAAATAGAATCCATCCTTCTCTGTAATACCAGTTCCCATTTCTAAATCTTGCTGCCTTCCTCGTCGCTCTGCACTCATTGCGTTATTTAATCTTGGTTCTGGTACGACGCGCTGTGTAACGTGATATTTCTTCAGAAATCCATCTACAGCTGATTGATTAGCCCCGACGCGTGGCCCTCTAGCCTCTGTAAACGTTTTCGCGCTTTCTGGGATATTATTCGCTATTAATACCATTCTCTGTGGAGAGATATAGGTTGCAACCCCTATATTGGTTGCAACATCTGGCCAAAGCTCTTTTAGCTTATCAGTAAATTTCTTTTGCAATTGTCTTGAGGCATCAGCCTGCATACAAGCCGGGATTTCCTCTGATAGTATTTCCAGTAAAAGCTTATTAGATTTACCCATATTATCTTGATTTCTTAACTTCGTTCACAATGCATTAGTTATAACGGAATGCTGCTATCATTGCAATAAACCTCTTGCCTAAGTATTCCATCAGCTATTAATTGCGTCGATTTCTATGAAGTTGTATTGATTGTACAGATAGTAAATCTGCTATAATTCTGAAATAGTTAATATGCAATGAAGGTTGAGATAATATGGACGCATGTAATGGACGGGCCGCGGGTGCAATCAAATGCATTAATTGGAGATCTAGTAGCATATTGGCTATTCCAACCATCTAGCTCTCACTTTGAATGCATTCTCATTCGATGCATGGTTCATTTGCATACAATACCCAGAGGCCCTTGACACGTTAACCCATCGCTTATAGCATTTTCTGTGATTGTTATTTTATATTTGAGTGAAGATTGTGCCAGTTACAGTAGCTGACCCCACGGTTATCATTGGGTTACTTATTCTTTTGTTTGTCTTTCTTGGCATAAAGATCGTACCTCAACAACAAGCCTGGATCATAGAAAGGCTAGGAAAGTACAATAGGACTCTTGGCGCAGGCCTAAATGTCACAATACCTTTTGTTGACCGCGTAGCATACAAGCATACCCTCAAGGAGAGAGCTATGGATATACTCGCTCAAGCTGCTATTACCAAAGACAACGTAACCCTGATCATGGATGGGATTTTATACGTTAAAGTGGTAAATCCGGTTGATGCATCTTATGGTGTCGAAAATCCATATTATGCCGTTTCTCAGCTGGCACAAACATCGATGCGCTCAGCCATAGGCAAAATCACTATGGATACAACTTTCGAGGAAAGGGTTGTACTTAACTCTCAAATCGTCAGCGCTATAAACGAAGCCTCAGCGGCATGGGGTATTCAATGTATGCGCTATGAGATCCGCGACATAAAACCACCTGAAAGCGTTTTGAAATCCATGGAAATGCAAGTTGCAGCCGAAAGGCAAAAGAGGGCAGAAATTCTGGAATCAGAAGGAAAAATGCAGTCAATGATTAATATAGCTGAAGGTAAAAAACGTGAGGTAGTACTAGATTCTGAGGCTAACATGGAGGAAAGGATCAACAGAGCCAAAGGTGAGTCAGAAGCAATCCAACTAGTCGCGAAAGCTACATCTGATGGTATTGTCCTTGTCGGTAATGCCATAGAACAGAAAGGTGGCCAAGAGGCAGCAGCTTTAAGGGTAGCT
>CAIOSF010000139.1 GCA_903860855.1 uncultured Alphaproteobacteria bacterium
CGCCGCCAGGCTCACCCCTAAGGGCCTTGGCGCCTCAAAATCTATTGACACGAATTCTACGATACAGGGAAAAGCTAATAACCGGCGTGTGGAGTTTATCAGCCGGTAGTCACTACTGCCATCAATATAATACAATGCTGTCAGCCTAATTAACATTAGGCACCCTCATTTTTTTTATGAGAGCCGAGGACATAAACAATGTCAATGATCTGCTGCCTCTCTCTTTTCTATTTCTGGCAATTGTTTTTTATAAGCGGCAACGTCCCATGTCAACTCAAATTGTTTTAAGTATGCAGCCAAAGGCCCCAGACCTACTGAAGCCCGTCTTTCATCCACATGATCTGGGTCGATCATGGGAGCAAGATAACCACCTTTTTCATCGCCGGAAACCTGACTGCCATATATCTGCTTACGGCCATGCCTTAATGCGACCCTATCTTCAAGCAATGCCATCCACGCAGCCTTTGCGTTGCCTTTTTTAACTGCATCACGCATAACAGGGAGATACTTATCTTGTATTTTTAAGTGAGCATGTTGTATAACGAGAAATATTGGTTCAGTGCCCATTTCGCCTACGCTTTCAATACTTGGCCAACCATACTTATCAAGGATTGCAACCACCTCTATCTCATTCAGTGAATCGTGCAGCCTCATCCCATCCCAGAGCGCTTTCATTTCTTTTGAATCAGGGCCATGTTTTTCAGCTACAGAATCGAGAGACGTACGATATTTTTGGTCATTATCCAATATAGTATCAAGCCATGCTACAAGCGGTTTATTAAGCTTTGCGTCAACCTGCTCCTTATTTTTTCTCACTTGCCTGCAAACAGATACCCAACGTTTATCAATCTGCAGGCTTTTCAAATCAGTATCATCTAAAAGATGCTTATAGTTTGCAAAATTACGTTTAGTGGCAATGTATTGCAGTTGGTGGAATGCGGAATCCATGTTGCCTGCTTCTGCCCATGCGCATGCTGCGTTGTAGCGGTCATCAGGAACAGCTTTACTTCCCGCTATTGCAAAAGACTTGCTATAAAACAAGGCAGATTCTTTGTATTCCTTGGTATTAAAAAGTTGTTCGCCTTTCTGTACCAACCTGTAATATTCTACACCTTGGCCACTGGCATCAATAGCTATTACTATAAACAGAACGGTATTAAAAGCATATCTTAATGTCATATGTTATATTTTGAATAAAGCGTGAAAGATACAAAATTATATGAATATGGAGAATAGGTTCTGGTAATATTAGCGGAGGCCCAGAAAGGGCGATCCAGATAAAGATTTCAAACTAATACCCTCCCCACAACGTAAATAAGGGCATCGGCTCTCTTAACATCAATTAACAATAAAAATATTCTTATTGGTTCCCAACGTTTTGCTTCAGTATCTCGTCTAGTATTAATGAAGGGTTAAAGATTCGATAAAAACCTCACAATTTAATTTGGTGATATCAACAATTTTAGCTTTTTTGCACTCAGTTACCACTCAAAATCAACTGCTATAGAGAAAAACTTCTACTTAAAAACGACCTTGATTAAAGGATTACAGGATGTTTCATGATTGAACTCCGGAAGCCTTGGGAAAGGGAAGATCGTTCAAACCTAAAAAGTAGAAGTTATGCAGCTAATCACCCAATCGGATGCCGAACTGATCCATGCATTTATGCAGGGACACGAAAGAGCCCTTGAAGTACTTATCAACCGTTACAAGGACAAGGTATATACCTCTGTGTATATGC
>CAIOSF010000140.1 GCA_903860855.1 uncultured Alphaproteobacteria bacterium
AAAACTTGAATTGTGCGGCGAATCTCTTCATCGCGACCAATTACCGGGTCGATTTTGCCGCTACGGGCTGAGGCGGTTAGATCCTTGGCATATTTATTGATGGCATCAAATTGATCTTCAGCATTGCTGCTAGTAGCTTTTTTTCCTCGTCTTAGATTCTCGATTGTTGTAACTAGATCTTTTTCTTTTAGGCCGCAATTTTTTAAAATTTCGTATATCTTACTTCCCTTTGTGGTAGCAACTGCCTGTAAGAGAATCTCAATGCTTACAAAGCTATCGCCATTTTTTTGTGCAGTTTTTTCAGCGGTCTCTGTAACCTTTGCGAACTCTGAAGTTACGTATAATTGACCAGCACTACCACTACCGCTAATTTTAGGGATAGCCTCCAGTGCTTGGTTTAGATCATGCTGAACTTGGTGCATATCAAGAGAATGCAAGAGTTGATGCACTATGTTGCTATCATCTTGTAATAAGGCCAGCATCAAGTGCTCTGGCGTGAGCTGCTGATGATGGCGGGCTATGGCGAGCATTTGAGCTTGATGAACGGCTGTTTTAGCTCTCTCAGTATACTTTTCCAACATATTTTGTCTCCTGCATTTCTCTAATCAAGATGCTGAGTATACCCCTCCAAACTATATTGAATCAACAAGTGATTTAAAATGGATGAACAAATTTTGTGATTTGACTTCAGCCGGCAGTGTATTAAATGCAGTGCATTTGGGAGTCGATATTACAACAATTCACTTGTCATAAAATGGCAATGTATTACTATGAGTTACATCCAGTTGGTCAAAGCAAATAAAAAGAAACAAGCAGATATAATAGTAAAGAAAGATGCAGAATAAAGAGAATAAAGATAAAGCGCCTAAAATGCCTAGCATAGAAGACAACACTATAGCAATACGTCAAAATATTATAAATTCAATAAGGGTAAACAGTGCTGAGAACTATCTGGGATATAAGAGATGCATATTTGGCGGGACCATGAGAGAGTGGTACCTCCCATGGTGTGAGGATGATGATAAGCGTGAGTTATTATCAGACATAATTCGTAATATAGATGAGCAATTTGATAATGAGATCTGTTGTGTTGATGTATATGGTGATGAGTTATCCGATCTGATAACGAAGATTGTAAAGACTATACGTTCTGCTCTATTTTCAAACTTAGAATGCATTCAAAAAGAAGTAGAGGATGAGGAAAAGAAAGGCAATAAAACTAATTATAAAATAGTCCATAATATGGAAATTAAGCAATTCATATCCATTACAAATCAACTTAATGCAGATCAGCACAACGGTAGCATGGCCATTCAAAATATTAATCCGCAAGATAGCGCTTTAGAGCAACAAGGCAAAAAATCCCAAGAACATGAGAATGACAAAGAATTCTCAGAATATAAGTTATATAGCGGGCCTGATTCTGATGATAGTGTTGAGCTAGTTGATGAAGATGATATTGAGTCAACCAATAAGACTAGACTGGATGCAAATAAAAATACTACTAACAATAAGAATATGTATTTTGATCAAAATATCAGTCAAAATGTACGTATCTATCCAATCTATCCACAGATGCAAGAGCAGGTAAATAAAAAACAGGTAAATGAACTTAAACAGCCACACAAACTTCTACTTGAGGTGCTAATCAACACGTTCTCCAAGGCACTCGAGACTATTACTAAAAATAATCAGGACACTCCTCGGCTCTCTCCAAAGAAGGACGATATTCCGGAGAAGGAGATGAATTTGAAGGAATTGTATACTTTATTAAAAAAAATCGCAGTGAATCAGGCTGTGAAGAATCATGATATAAACCTTATGAAGCAGATAATGCGAGTAGATTCTATGCCGCCGAAAGCAATATGTCTACAGATCTTCCAGGCTTTCGCAAATGGTACCTTCAGCAATGAGGAGAAAAAGAAAGATGCGAAGAAATGGGCTGAGTTGTTACCTATTTATGTTTTAAGGAAATTTTTGGGTGGGGATGGTATGGATTGCGATGGTGCGAAATTTATTTCTAAAGCATATCCTTTGGTCAAGGAAGCTCTAGGTGATTTACAAAAACAGGGTAATGATATTTGGAGTGGAGTGGATAACCAGCTGGAAGTTATCAATATGCTTAACTACATTAAGTTCAGGAATAAGAAAGATTATAGTGATGTGAGTGAACCGAAAAAAGGGTATAGCAGATAGCCCCTTCCCCGAGGAGGTCATGTAGTTGTGATAATTCTACTTACATCATATCAATACATTGTATTCTCTCCCAAATACAATCTTCTGGCATTCTGGTCATTCAATATATCCGTTGCTGTCCCCGATGCTATTATCTGACCATCATACATTATGTAACCACGATCAATAATTGATAGGGCCTCACGAACATTGTGGTCGGTTATTAATATCCCAACGTTATTATGTTGTTTTAGATGCCGAATCAACTGTGTGATATCAGCAATAGCTATTGGGTCTATGCCAGCAAACGGTTCGTCCAATAAAATATATTTTGGATTGATAGCTAGGCAGCGGGCTATTTCTAATCTTCTTCTTTCTCCTCCTGAGAGAACCGAGGCCAAGATCGGGGCCAAATGGGATATATGGAACTCTTCCATAATTTGTTGCAGTC
>CAIOSF010000141.1 GCA_903860855.1 uncultured Alphaproteobacteria bacterium
GACCGTCATTCTGATGGTGAGCGCAACCCCAATGATATTTTTTTTCAAAAATAAAAATAAAGTAGAAACACAAATAGCCAAAAGAACAAGAAGGAAAACTTTTACAATATACACAACACTGAAGAGAAGCAAGCTGATGCAAATAAAGTAGAGGGAAACCAGCCTAAAGTAGCTGAGGTGGAGAAAAATATAGGAGAGAAAGGTGGCGATAAGATCGAAATTGAAAATCAAAATAAAGCACCGGCTCAGCGTGCATCAAAAGATCTAAGTGCTCTAATAAAAGAAGCAAAAGATGAGCCCGATCCTAAAAAGCACGAGAGCAAAGAGCAGATGATAGTCGGTGAGATAAAAAGAAGACTCAGTTATCCTGGGCCAGGTCCAAATGAGAAGGATAAGGAACAGCTCCATGGACCTAACATAGATAAAGTCCTTGATAGCAGGAGGTCATGCGCAGACCTAGGTAAGGATACCCATTCACAAATAACCTGGACATATGATTGGTGATAATGGTGCGTGTTGTATGCCTTTTTATATATTATTTAGTTACTAGTCTCTCTTAGTGCAAATATCAACTGAAAATACTATACTACCAACGAAATACAATCATCCCCAATGAATGCATGCAACTTGTGAAGGTGTACCCTCAAATATTTCCAGGTAGATTCCGCAAACTAAAAAATCACGTGAATTTCCTCCTATTACTAGTGTATTTCGGCTGCTCATGGATACCATGGTACCGTGGAGAGGGCATGACGAACCAAGCCCTCTTCATCGATCTCCCCAAACGCAGGGCTTATTATTTCAACATAGAAATATGGCCAGACGAAGTTTATTATATCACAGCTATTCTAATCCTATCGGCTCTTGGGCTTTTTGTTTTTACTTCAGTATTTGGTCGTTTATGGTGTGGTTATACTTGCCCCCAAACGGTATTCACTGATGTTTTTATTAAAGTAGAGACCTTTTTTCAAGGTGATAGGAACGCCCGTATACGTCTCGACTCGGCCCCTCTGTCGGGAGACAAGATACTACGTAAATCCCTCACTTACCTCTCTTGGCTTGGTATGGCTTTTCTCTTCGCCTATGGTTGGGCTTGTTATTTCTATGGCTCGCGCGAACTCACATTAGATCTATTCAACGGGAGAGTTTCGGCCGATGGAGTCACTTGGTTGTTTTATCTCACAGCTACAACATATTTATTCGCCGGAATTATGAGGGAAAGGGTATGTACATACTTTTGTCCATATGGCAGGTTCCAATCGGCTATGCTTGATAGGTGGACAACACTAGTAACTTATAACGATTGGCGAGGGGAACCTAGGGGGTATAAGGCTGGGAAGGCTCTAGGTAAAATTGTAGAAAAATCAGCTAAAATAGGAGATAATGGTCAAACTACTAACCTAGTCAAAGGACAAGATCAGAGCAGTGACCAAGCTCCTAACTTAAATCCAGAAGAGGATAAGAAGTTTGGTGATTGCATAGACTGCGGCAGGTGTGTGAATGCTTGCCCTATGGGAATTGATATCCGCAATGGATTACAGATGCAGTGTATAGGTTGTGGGCTCTGTATTGATGCCTGCGATGGGGTCATGGCGAAGCTCGGGAGACCATTGGGTCTTATATCGTACGATAGTATCATAACGGAAAATATCAAGAAGCGTGGGGAAGTACCCACTATGAGGCACAACGTTTTCCGTCCTAAAGTTTTTGTTTACTCGACAGTATTTGTCGTAGCCGGCACTATTCTACTCTATAATCTTATGCATAAACCCCAGTATCGTATTTTAGTTGATCGCGAGCGCAGTCCATTATTTATTCGTACGGCTGACAATCATATAAGAAATATATATAACATCAGTGTCCTAAATAGGACATCTAAGGCAAAAAATCTTAATTTACACATCACAAGCAAGATGGAAGGAGTACAATTCGCAATCCAACAGGGAATGACGGTGAGTTATGTTGATTCAGCCAATATAGAATTGAAGCGAGAGGAAGAGATATCTATGAGGATTATAGTACAGGTTCCAAACAAACAAAGCAAAAGTGGAAGCGTTCCTCTGAACCTTGAGTTAAGTGACAATGGTAGTTCTGTAGCCGACAAAAATACGATATTCATGCTGCCTTAGGATCTGATAACACTGTTTTTAAATAGAGGAGCAACGCCTGTTAAACATAGGTAAGCGATGAGCCACATGTAATGGACACAAGCCAAATGCAATAGACAAGCTGGAAGCGAAGTCAAAGCAGCAGTAGTTAAAAGCGGAAACTGGTATTTATTATATATGGTGACGCCCTGATCATTGATGCTCAGGAGAGCCCCAACCATCAGCGATCAGCTATGGACTCTCTGACGATCA
>CAIOSF010000142.1 GCA_903860855.1 uncultured Alphaproteobacteria bacterium
CCTGCTCCTACAGGTGCTATTCCGCTCGTACCAATTCTATAATACGATCGTTAATCAAAATAATAACATTAATATTGCTGCTGGACAATTTGATGTTATTTCAAGCTTTTTGAAACAAAATATATACAATAAGGGCCATATCTATGATTCAAATGACCTAATAACGTCTGTGACAAATGAAGGACTATCTCATAAGTACTATTTGCAGTCGTTAAAAGAAAAATATGATGATTTTATCCATATACCCAAAAATTAGGTGCTACAATCAAACCAGCAGGCAAGTTAGGTGTTTAGTCCCGAGGACATATTAGTATGGATGAGCAGCAAATTCTTGAAGAAGAGTATCAAAGAGAGAGAGGATACGATTTCAACATTAAGCTCCAGCGCAGGGGGAAGGGGATAAGTTATAAAATAGCTCAGTCTCCCAAGGTTTGATAGACTCCAGATTGACGCAGGATAATTGCGAGAGATACTTTTACGGGTATAGGAGTCGGGGATAGTTGCTGGAGTAGTTGATGCTTGTTTTTATCATGAATACGAAGCACCTCACGAGCTTCATAGTGGATGTCAGCATTGTGTAGACGAATTGCTTTGTTAGTGCAGAAGCCAAGGTTTGGGGCCCGTCATCAAATAAACGATCTGCAGTGAGCATGGGTATTCCATACAGAACCATAGTACCGTCATCCTGAGCTTGTTGACTGGGTCGTGGTTTGTCAATTGCGTTTAAGGATGACAAAAAAGCTGAATTTCAGTTTTTGCAGTTCCATATAATTCCTTGTTCCTATATTACTATAAGAAAACATATCACTATTCTATATATACCTATTATGTTTGATCAATTTTTACTGGAGTTGCTAGTATGTCCTATTAGCAAGGGGCCCCTACACTATGATTCCGAGAAAAACTTATTAATCTCATCGAAGGCAAAGGTGGCCTATAAGATTGAGATGGGTATTCCAATCCTACTCGTAGATGAGGCTATCTCGCTGTTAGATGATAAGATCAAGATATCTAACAGTGAAGAATCGCTCTTGGTATAGAGAAGCGAATATAGGGCCGTTTACAAAGTAAACAAAGAGTGCAATAGCATATCATCACATGACGAGTGAGAGGTAGCATAGTACTGGGGAGTTAGAGCAGCAATTGATGCAATCTTTACCTAGGATGCTTGGCCCAGGTAATTGCGTATCTTCTTTTCTACAGCTGCAATGCTACCCTTGCCATCAGCTATTGTTTTATTTCCGCTATCAATAATTGTAATATGAGGCACACTATTAGTGTAATTTACAGAGAATGTGTTAAAGAAATCAGTAATGTCTTCTACTTTAGTCATATGGTAAATCGTTATATTTTGATCGAGGTTCTGAGTGAATTTCACCAAGGCATCATAATCATGGTCTAATGAGATGTAGAAAACCCCAACACTATCTTTTAGATCCCCCTTGGATACATCGACCAGTTGGGCCATAGCTTGCTTACAAAATCCGCACCATGATGCAAACATGAAAATTACTTTGGATTTATCCTTATCTTGCTTAATTTTACCAATCATTTGCTCACCGCTTAGAACCTTAAGTTCTGCTGCCATCGCATCGATTGCAGGTAAAAAAGCAATGAATTGTATTAAAAGAATTAATGGTAGAATTAACAAAAATCTTTTGCTTATTTGGATTGACGAGACACTAAACATTAACTCAGAAGACTACAAATTTATACACTACAGCTAAATACTCTACTCGTGCAAAAGGTATTTGCAATTAAGATTTTATCCGATGTATGCCAAATACAATTTTAGCTATCGCTCTTCATTTTTATCGCTTGAATATCAGCCTAATTATTAAACACCATTTTAGGCCCGTTATCTAGCTGCCTTCCTGTTTTCATTGTAAATTGTTTGGCCACATATATAATTTGCTCAAATCAACGAAAAGAGAAATAACCGAGTATGACAAATAAAGTTGATGCTATGGAAGAAATCGAAAATAACGCTATGATATTATCTCCAAAAGGGGAGATGATCACCAGAGGGCTTTATATTAAAACATATGGATGCCAGATGAATGTTTATGATTCAGCTAAAATGTCTGACCTTTTAAGACCCCATGGCTTCACCTCCGTCCAATCGGTCGATGAGGCTGACATGGTGATATTAAATACTTGCAACGTCAGAGAAAAAGCGGCAGAGAAAGTATACTCTGAGCTTGGGCGCATAGCTCAGATAAAGAGGAGCAAGGCTGGTAATATGGTCGTTGTAGTAGCTGGTTGTGTAGCTCAAGCTGAGGGAGAAGAGGTTGTGCGGAGAGCTCCTTGCGTTGATGTAATTGTTGGTCCTCAATCGTACCATAACCTGCCAGAGTTGCTAGAGCAGGCGAAGAGGAAGAAGTCTTGGGTATTAGATTTAAGCTTTCAAGAAAATGCTAAATTTGACAAGCTGCTACCTGATAGTGGGGTACAGGGTGTATCGGCTCATATTTCTGTCCAGGAAGGATGCGACAAGTTTTGTCACTTCTGCTCAGTTCCATATACAAGGGGTGCCGAATACTCACGGCCTGTATCACAAATTTACCGTGAGGTCGCTCAGGCTGTGGCTATGGGCGCTAAAGAGATCACTTTGGTTGGGCAGAATGTTAGTGCCTATCACGGGGATGGAAATGATGGCAAACCTTGGTCTCTCGGTTTGTTGATCAAGCATATTGCAAAGATTAGTGATCTGCAGCGTCTTAGGTACACCACTTCTCATCCGCGCGATATGGATGATGACGAACTATTCGATGCCCATGCAAATGAACCAAAGCTTATGCCATTTGTCCACCTACCGATTCAATCAGGATCCAATCGGATGCTTAAGGCCATGAATCGCAAGCACACGTGGGAATCATATGTAGAAGTAATTGAAAAATTTACCGACGCCAGAAAAGATATCGCGCTATCATCTGATTTTATAGTTGGATATCCTGGCGAAACAGATCAAGATTTTCGCTATACCCTAGCAATTGTCAATGCTGTAGGCTATGCTCAAGCTTACTCATTTAAGTATAGCCCAAGGCCCGGAACTCCAGCTTCATCTTTGGAAAATCAAGTTAGTGAAGAAGTAAAAACCGATCGCTTATTGGTACTACAGGATCTTATTAGATTGAAACAACTGGAATTCAATCGAAAAAGCATAGGACAAGAGTATGACGTGTTATTTGACAAGGCTGGTAAAGGAGATGGGCAGTTAATGGGAAAATCCCCATATCTTCAGTCTGTTGTGGTGAATAGCGATACTAATATGATCAACCAAATTGCTAAGGTGAAAATATATGAAGCTGGGCAAAATAGTTTAAAAGGTGAGATCACCAACATGTAATGCCGAGAATCCAAAGCTTATGACATTTATTTCAGGCGAGAATCTACAAATCATTGAAGGAATTACAGAGAGGTTTAGACATATGGCTGAGTTATTTCAATAATGAAAGAGCTCATTCAGGTAAGTGTTGTTATCGAAGCACACCAAGACAAACCTTTATTGACAGCGGGTATATTGCAGTTGAAAAAAATAATCAGATCACCTATGCTAACAGCCCATCTGATAGTGACAACTTATCCGATAATAAGGTTATACCAGTTCCCACTTTTAACTGTTACGGCGTTGCTCGTTGCTCATCTATATTCAATAGGCTCCGCTCTTCGCTCCTTGTACTATTTAATTCAGGAACTGGTATTGGATGATGAATACTATGTTGCCGGGTCAAATCTTGGTTACAACTCGGAAAGCTTGAACAAGCATTGTTTATTAGTGATGATACCTTACATTTTTGGTTTCACTTGCGCATATACCGACTAATTGGGAAGCTTTATTCACGGCAAAGAGTCAATTATCTCTCCTGCCACCAATTTTAATTTAATCAACCATTACTTTAATCTAAACATTAGGATCTAAATGATTAATATTCACTTACCGGACGGAAGCATACGTCAATTCTCAGAAGATCACGTCAATGGCTTCATTCTCGCTTCGGCTATAAGTAAATCTCTTACTAAATCAGCTCTAGCTATGAAAGTTAACGGAATTATGAGGGATTTAAGTCATAATCTTTTTGATCAAGATCAGGTCAGCATAATAACGCCTGATAGCTTGGAGGGCCTGGACATCATAAGACATGATGCTGCCCACGTCTTGGCTCAAGCTGTTAAGAGCTTATATCCAAAAGTCCAAGTAACTATAGGTCCAAATATTACAGATGGCTTTTACTACGACTTCGCTACAGAGCAACCATTTTCTACTGATGATCTGGAAAAGATTGAGAAAAAAATGAAGGAACTCATTGAAAAAAA